>QNXT01000128.1 GCA_003973505.1 Bacteroidota bacterium | reverse complement strand
ATAAAGCTTAATGTATGAAACTTGTACGATGTTCTTCTTAAGGGTGAATTCCTTTTGGTGTTTATCGTAATAGGCTTTTACATCATCATAGGTAACTACCGTATCCAAACGTTGTTCAATCAATCGTTTTTCATATTCATAAATAGTCAACGAATTCCGATAATCAGTAATTTGCCTTGAAAAATCAATTTTAGCTTCCTTAAGGTTCGTCTCAGCCACATGCAATTCTGCCATTTCAAACAACCAATTATTAATATAGCTATTTACGAAAAGTAAACTATCCTTTCCTGTTAAATGTGATGGTATGTCCGAAATTAAATCTTCTTCATACAGCTTATAATCATAAGCCTGAGCAATCACTTTTCGCTGGTCAACAGCCTCTTTTTGATTGCAAGAAGAAAATGACAATAATATCAATATGGCTAATAAGTATTTATGCATTATTTAAGCTCTTCTTTTATTTCATTTAGTACATCCTCATGAACAACTACTTTATGCTTTTCATGCAACGACTTCAACCATTCTTTCTCAAGGTAGTTCTGATAATCAGCAGTTATTAAGCCTCTTGCTTCATCAAGCTTTTTGTTTTCAGGAGGGATAATTTTATTAATCTTCACAATAAGAATGGATTTATTATCCTTAATGTTATCAGAAATACCCACCTTTTTTTCTTGCTTGTCGATAATTGGATTTTGTCCGGGCTCATATAAACCTTTCTCATAACCTAAATTCAAGCTCGATTTTTTATTCACCAATTTTTGTATAGAATCATATTCCAAACCTTGATTTAGATATTGGCGAACGACCTTAGCTACAGAATCGTTAGTGCATTTAAAAATCTCGGCATCAACGCGCTCTTTCCACATATAATTATCCTTATGCTCTTCATAAAACTTTTCAAGCCCTACGGTATCGCGAATAGCCTTTCCCCAAACTTCTTTATCACTCATCGAGAATGTAAGTATTCCATCATGATACTCGTTTACAAGCATTCTGAAATCAAAATATTGATCTTCGAGTTTTGAGTCTTTATATTCAATTACGGTTTTATCTACCCAATCTTTATATACTTTGTTTACATAAAAACGAATTGTACCACTCTTAAAACTTGCTTGGTGTTGTTCTATATATTTTGCAAAATCTTGTTGTGTGTATTTATGTCCATCAAGACGGAAAAGGGTAGATGTTAGGCCTTGAGCTTTTGAAGCATTCCATTGTTTGAAGAATATGGTAGAGTCAACCACAGTGTAAAACTCATTAAGCGCTTTTTTATACTCTTTGAACTTAAACTCTTTCTTAAATTTTGCTATCGCCGCTTCACGACCAATATTCGATCGACTATCTCGTTTAGCGCGTTTGCGTAATTCAGGAAGGTATTGCTCATAAGGTGGTACTTTTTTAAGCTCCAAGAGTTTAATGATATGCCATCCATACTCTGTTTCAACAGGTTCAGAAATTTGACCCACACTCAATTTTGATATGGCTGCAATAAACTCAGGTACCATTCTACTTACTTCAAACCAAGGCAATACGCCTCCTTTTTCAGCAGAACCACGATCGCTGGAATATTTCTGTGCAGCTTCCTCAAATGTAAGTTTACCACTTTTTATTTCAGACAGAATTTCATCAATTTTTTTCTTTGCACTTTCAGGGTCATCTTTCGAAGGCTTCACGTTAATATGAGCCACATGAATATTTCCCAAAGCAGGAATCTTATCCGTTACCTTTATAATATGGTATCCATATCGAGTTCTTATGGGTTTACTGATTTCCCCAACCGGTGTTGAATAAGCTGCTGTTTCGAATGGATAAACCATATAGAAAGCCGTAAAATAACCTAAATCACCACCATTACCTTTGTGTGCAGGACGGCTGTTTGTTGCTTCCATATCACGTGCCGAAGGGTCGTCAGAATATTTACGTGCTAAATCAGCAAAGTCTTCACCTGCTAGTGCTTTTTTACGGATATCCATCAATTTATTATAAGCTGCAACAGCAATGGAATCGTTATCAGCCACATTTTCGGGTAATGAAATCATGATATGACTTGCCCGAATATCGTATTGATAACGGTCGTAGGCTTCTTTCAATATAGCTTCATCCTCCGACTTATCTGTTAGATAGGGTTGCGCAAGTTCTTTTCGATAACCCAAAAACTCACGTTTAAAATCGGCCAAAGTGTCTAATCCTAAGTCCTCAGCTTCTTTTACTTTTAAGCGAAAGTTGATATAGAGGTCCAAATATTCATCTAAGGATTTTTGATCCACTACGGCTCCTTTCACATTATTCTTGTTGAAACCGTACATAAATTCCGAAACCGTAAAATCTTGGTTGTCGATACTTAATAACACTTTATCCTTTGATTTCTTTTGGGCAGAAGCCTCAAAACCAATAAATATAAGTAAAGTTAAAACGGCTAATACTAAATTATGCTTCATTTTCTAAAACTTTTTAATCTTAATGTATTTATGTATGCTATCAACGCAATTAATTCAACAATATTTTAACGGCTGTAATTAGGTGCTTCGCGTGTAATTGTAATATCATGAGGATGACTTTCAGCCATACCTGCAGGCGATATTTTTACAAATTTTGCTTGCATTAAATCTTCAATGGTTTTGGCACCACAATAGCCCATTCCGGCACGCAAACCTCCAACTAATTGATGAATAACTTCCGATAGAAAGCCTTTGAAAGGTACACGACCTACGATGCCTTCGGGAACAAGTTTTTGAATATCATCTTCAGTATCTTGAAAATAACGGTCTTTCGACCCATCTTTCATGGCTTCTACCGAGCCCATACCACGATATGTTTTATACTTTCTGCCTTCAAAAATAATAGTTTCACCTGGAGCTTCGTCCACACCAGCGAATAAAGAACCTAACATTACAGTAGCTCCCCCGGCAACAATGGCTTTTACAATATCGCCACTATAACGAATTCCTCCATCAGCAATTACAGGCACTCCTGTTCCTTCAAGGGCTTCCACTACATTCATAACGGCGGATAGTTGAGGATATCCTACTCCTGCCACTATGCGAGTTGTACAGATAGATCCAGGACCAATTCCCACTTTTACGGCATCGGCACCAGCTTCAACCAAGGCCAAAGCAGCTTCAGCAGTGGCTACATTTCCTACAACTACATCTACATCAAATTTCGATTTTACTTCTTTCACTTTAAGTATTACACCCTTGGAATGTCCGTGTGCAGTGTCAATTACAATGGCGTCAACACCTTTTTCTACCAAAGCTTGAACTCGCTCTAAAGTGTCATTTGTAATTCCCACAGCAGCGGCAACACGTAAACGGCCTCTTTCATCCTTGCTGGCATTTGGGCGAGCCTTAATTTTAATAATATCTTTATACGTGATTAATCCAATTAGTTTGTAATCGTCATCAACTACAGGGAGCTTTTCAATCTTAAATTCTTGTAAGATGTCTGCTGCTTTTTCAAAATCAGTAAACTCTGTTGTAGTGATTAGATTTTCAGTTGTCATTACATCAGCTATTTTTCTACGTAGATTTCGTTCAAAACGCAAATCTCTATTGGAAACAATACCAACTAAGGTATTATCTTCTTGAACAACAGGAATACCTCCAATACTATATTCCTTCATCAAGCGAAGTGCATCTGCTACATGCTGATCTTTATGAATAGTAATAGGATTAATAATCATTCCATTTTCGGCACGCTTTACCTTTTGAACTTCATTTGCTTGCTGTTCGATGGTCATGTTTTTATGAATAACACCAATACCACCTTCCTGAGCCATGGCAATAGCCATTTTTGCATCAGTTACCGTATCCATTGCTGCTGATACAATGGGAATTTTCAAACTAATATTACGGGTAAACATGGTGTTTAATGTTACCTCTCTGGGTAATACTTCTGAGTAAGCAGGTACCAATAAGACATCGTCATAGGTTAAACCTTCTCCATATATTTTATCTTCTTTCATATCAAACGTAATTATGAGTGTGTGATTGTAGTGTAATTAATTGAAATAATGTGTTTTATATTAGTTTTAATGTGCTATTCTTATTAATCTGCAAATTTATAAAAATTAAGGACATTTTGAACATCATATTTGCGTGTTAGAAATGATGTGTTGTTAAAATAAAAAAAGCCGTTTAAGACCTTAAATATAAGACTTAAACGGCTTGAAATAATGTTTGATTTAATTACCGGATGAGCGTTACGGTACCTCGTTTTTCATACTCACGGCCATCGGCTGTCGTGAACTTAACAAAGTAGGTATATACTCCTTGAGGCGAATCAACTCCATTAAATGTACCATCCCAACCTTTATTGATTTCGTTGGTTTTGTATAATAATTCACCCCATCGGTTATAAATTGTAAATTCATAATCTTGAGCATTTACAAAAACACCCATAGGATAAAATGTTTTTACGCGGGAATCGTTGCTTGCAGGATTAAACGCTGAAGGAACATATAGTTTTGGCTTCTGCAATGCCTGTACGCTATTGGAACGACTTGAGTCGCCAGGAAGTCCATATGTATTTCCTGCTCCTTCAATTGCGTTAACATAGTAATCAAAAGTACCACCCGAATTAGTAAGTCCTTGCACATCATCAGTATAAGTTGTTATTGATTCAGGTAGAGTTGCTACAGGTATTGGATCCCATACACCATCGATACTTCGGTAGATTTCAAATACTGTTGGAGTTCCTGAATAACCTTCGTAAGCATTCCACGATAATTCATTGGTTAAATCATCCTTTGCAACAACCTGCAAAAGCATTGTTTTTGCAACCTGCGATGTGTCCACTTCATTACCACAACTATCAACAACAATAGCTCGGTATTGATACCATTGTTGACGTACTATAGCCGTAACATCAGTATATGAAATATTAGGGTTTGTATAATTTGGAGGAATTGTTCCTACTTGTGACCAAGTAGCCGATGCCATATCATAACGTTCTAAGCGATATTCCGATACTTTTCCTGAAGTGTCAGTAAATATTTTTACGTAAACACCATTGTTTTGAGGTAAAACACTGGCTTTTCGAATATATACAAACTTCGGTTGACTTGGTTTATTGGCATCTTGCGATTTAATACAAGAAGTACTCGATACAGTACCTGCAGCATTGCGAGCATGTACTATATACGTATAAGTAGAACCGCTATTTAGTCCTGTGTGAACATAGGAAGTAGCAGCTGAAGGGCTACTATTCAACAGTGTTATAGGGCCATTATTTTCACTTACAAAAATATCGTAAGCGGCCACACCACCAGGCATATTATTATATGTGTTCCAAGTAAGCGTTATCATATCGTCACAAATGTCAGTAACGGCATCCAATCCAATGGTATTATGTGGTAAACTCATTGGACTCAAATTGGAAGGATGTGATGGAGTAAAGCATGTGTCAAATGCGGCTACAGCATAACTGTTAAATCCATTAGCACAAGCGGAGTTCATTTGATCTACATAGCTTGTTGTATTGTTATGATCCCATATAGTATCGATGGGAGTCCATGCTCCATTCGTTAAAATATATACAATGTAACCTCCTATATCACCCGCAGAGCTTGTGTCCCATGCAATATGTGTAAAACCTGTTAATGGGTCTATCGAAACAGAATCGATTACAGGAATGTTTGGTGCTAATATATCAAAGAAATAGTTGCTACTGATATTAGATTCAGATGTGCAGCTACTATGAACACCAAGTGTATCAATCATGGCTGTATCTGTAATTTGAATTTGATAATTCACAGTGTCGCCACATGCACTAATTGTATCAGTATAAGTTAATGAAGTAGTAGAGTCAATAAGCATCCATGTACCTGTTGGATATTCTCTATAGATGTAATACATCCCAGTTGAAGTATTCAATAGGGGAGTATGGGTTGCATTCCATGATAATTGTGCAGTACCATTATTGGGATTATTCACATTAAGGTTGATGGATGCAGCAAATACAGAGTCTAAACTTTGATCACAGCCAGAAATGACTTTCATATAGTAATATACAGGAGCCGCACTAGCATTAGCTCCAGTATGATGATATGTTAACTGATTTCTATCAAAAATACTATCAATCTCTACATAAGGTCCTGCAGCAGATGGAGCGGAAAATATTCTATAGCTTTTGAATGAATTTAAAGTGTCATCAACTATTTCTGACCATGACAAATCAACGTCACCATTTGGTTGCACTTTTACACATTGAATTTCAGGTGTAGGAATCAGTGGTTTAGAGTTGATCGTAATTGTAATTGTAGAAACATTCATGGCCGGTGCAGGACAAAAGTCATCAGCAACCTTAATAACAAATGTATAAACATTTGATGTTACTCCGCAGCCCATATCAGTAGCTAAATGACTACAATCGGTTTGCCATAAGAAGTCTGTTTGTACTCCGAAGACTCCAGTAAGACTACTTCCTGGACCTGGTGCAGGTGTCAAAGTAGCACAAGGAGGATTCAAACAACCAACTAAAGTGCTCATCGTAGGAGGATTACCAGGAACGAACGCGCCAAACTGTAAGCCTGAAGCGGTAATTTCCATGGTTTGCGGAGAACCATTAGGTAGAAACTGAAAATCGGTAGCACTTAAGTTAAAAGACACAGGGTCTCCAGCATACACGGTTTCAGAATAGCTTGTTCCACCTGCAAAAGGAGGTGTAACTATGGGGGGGGTATTCGTACCTGCAGTTAATAGTACAACTTGCATATCACGCCAAATTTCTGCAATTAAATGGCCACATCGATAAGCTGAAACTTTTGTTGATGTAACAAAGGCTCCTGTTGTATATGAGGTAAACGAAATCTCTCCAGTATGAGGGTCTACCGTGGCAGCTACATTACTAGGGTTTTGTGCAGGGCCGGGTAATGGACTTGTATATGAGTAGCCCGTAGCAAAAGGAATGGGTGCTCCTCCACTATTCAATGGTTGTCCCCATTCAAAACTTAGAGAGTCTAATTGCTTATCGTATGCATTATGATTGTATGTAAAAGGATAGCCAGCAGTAAGAACTGATCGAGAAATCTCTGCAAAAGTTGGTGAATCATCATTACATGTACTTGTGCTTTGAGGCACTCCGTTAATTATTATTGGATACATTTTCGCGCGTAATCGCCATCCTAAGGATGTTGCATTTGGAACATTTACACTAGGATTACGACAACAACTTTCCCAGTAGAACTCCCAACCTGTTGAAGGAGGGGTTCCGTTTAAGAGGACAGGTTGTGAAATATATACAAATTCTTCAACGGCACCTGTATTACTTGCTGTTGCACCAGCACATGTAATCTGGTTACCACCACCACCAATATTGCAGTCTGGAGAAATATCTACGGGCCAGCCAGGAACAATATTCATTTGTATTGTGCCAAAGGGACCGTTCAATGTTTGATTAGTTCCAAAAGTAATACCGTTACATTCTCGATATACTTTCATGTGAAAGATGAATTTTCCAGCATTCGGTCCTGTCGTTAAACATTCCCATGTAATCTCTCCACCCATATAGTGTGAGGCCTTTGCTTGCTTATTTACTCCAATAAAGAGACTTATAAGCACACCCAAAAAGACAATTAGATTTTTCATAATTAATTTATTTTACCTACGTTTAACTTATATAATTCTTCAATACTCCAATATTTATTTGCTAAATTAATTAAAGTTTTGGAGTTGATGCTTTTTACTGTCTCGATGTAAGATTCGAAATAATCATAGTTCAGATTACTAAAATATATTTCTTTAAATCGGTCTAATAATGCAAATGGACCATCAAAACTTCGTTGAAAATTTCCTTGCAAATAATTCTTTACCAAGCTAAGTTCATCTTTACTTACCTCTTGGGTTTGCAGTATCTGTATTTCCTTAAGTATTTCTTCAATTGCTAAATTACTCACGTCTGATTTTACCTCAGAAGTGATAAAGAATAATGCAGCATCTTGATAGGACATCAATCCCGATCCAATACCATAAGTATATCCTTTATCTTCTCGAATATTTGACATTAATCTAGAACCAAAATAACCACCTAATATTGTATTTAAAATTCGTAAACCGTTAAAATCTTTATGCTCACGGTTTATTACGGGTTTTCCAATTCGAATAGCATTTTGTACAGCATTGGGTTTCTCAATATTGTGCACAAATGTTTTAGAGGGTTTAATCAATTGTTTGTGATCTTTAACCGTCATTTCTGAATTGTGCATACTTCCAAAAAACTTCTCAATAAGCGGAAGCGTATCCTTGACCAACTTGCCTGCAATAAAAATACGAAACTGTCCATTTAAGTAATGAGAACTGTGAAAGTCAAGAATATCTTTTCTTTCTACAGTATCGAAATCTTCGATCTTCAGAATTCGACCATAAGGATGATCTTTTCCAAAGATAATAGCAGGGAAGTTTGCTCTTGCGATATAACCAACTTTTTCACTGTTTACTAAAAATTCATTTCGTTTCTGAGCCAAGTGAATGTTTAGTTCCTCCTCATTAAACACAGGTTCTTGAGTTACTTCTGCTAAAATGGGCAGTGTGTTTTTAAGGTGTTTATTTAATGTATATAATGAGATTGATGCTTGGTCATTAGTTAGCGATGTTTCAAAAAAACCACCGTAGGAATCAATCATATTAGCAATTTCTATAGAAGAATGCTTTTTCGTTCCTTCAGTAAGAAGTTTGTTTGTAATTCCTGCAATTAATGTTCTGTCACTGTATAATGTTCCTGCGTTAAAGCTAATTTCAATTTTAATAAAGTCTTGCTCAGTTACATCAAAAGAGAATACAGATACCCCATTGGAAAGTTTAATTTCCTTTGGTTTTTGAATATTCAAATGCTCAATATTCTTTATTTCAGGGGCAATATTTCTATTTATCGTTTCTTGCATTATCTAATTAAAGTTACTTGTCCTTGTTTAATATGTGCATTTCCTTTTGCATCCACATATTGTATTGTGTAGAAAAAGGTTTGAGCCTGCTGAATAGCATTATGGAAGCTGCCGTCCCAAGCATCATCAATATTGCTTGATTCAAAAACTTTTTGCCCTTCTCTATTAAAAATGACCATTTTGAATGACTCAATACCAACGCCTTCTGCCTTAAATTTATCATTCACACCATCGCCATTTGGGGTGAAAGCAGAAGGAACATAAACGGCTGTACATTCACGGTCAATAAAAACGGTAAAAGTATGCTTTATTTCGTTTCCAAATTCATCACGCACCACAACCCAATAATCAGACTGCTCAACGGGTGAAACCTTAATCGAAGCTGTTGTCGCTCCCGTACTCCAATCATAATACTGACCTCCTATAACTTTAAGTATTGCATCTTCTCCAAAACAGATACTTGGGTTTTCGCTAAAAGTGATGTTTGTTGTATCATTATCATTTTGCGAAGTCACTACCTCTTCAATAATGACGCTAGTGTCCGTATCCATATTAGTATCATTATCTGTAAGGTCAATTAAATGGGCTTGATAGACTACTTCCTTTGGACTTAATTCCTTGTTTTCTACGATACTTTCAACCTTTTCTGTAGAATCGGGACTAGGTTGTTTGATCGCACTTGCTTTTGTTAGCTTTACCATAGGAATCGATTCTTTCTTCTGTGGTTTTTGCTGCAATTTCGTTTTTTGAGTCTTTTTCTTATTTTGTTTTTCAACAAAAACATCTTTTTTGATGGTGTCAGATGCTATATTATTTTGCTTTGACTCTATAGGAAGTTTGTTTGTTGTATTTTTATTTGGAGAGGTTTCAATAATCGTGTGGCTACTTGCAATTACTTCTAGAGGATTATCAGAATTATTGTTTTGTATAACGACATAAGTTGTAATAGCCAAAGCTGTCAAAATAAAACCCACACTTAGCTTAGCCAAAAGGCTCATGCCAGTTTTAATATCAGCGCGCTTCTGAATAGCAGACCATACAGCTTTATCGGGCTGTATCTCTACATCTTTTAAGTTTTTTTGAAAAAACTTGCCAATATTTTCTTCGTTCAAATTCATATATCTTTTATTCCCTATGCAATTTTTCTAATCCAAGTCGAAGGCTTCTTCGGGCTTTCAGTAATTGTGATTTCGACGTATTTACACTGATGTTCAATTCTTCGGCAATTTCTTTATGAGAAAAACCATCTATTTCGTACATATTGAATACCACTCGGTATCCATTTGGTAATTCTTGAATTAATTTCATAATATCTTGAACATTAAATTGATCATATTCGAGACTGAAATCAGTAATGTGAATTTTTGCATCAGCCACATCTTCATGAAATTGATGCTTCAAGTTATTACGTATTAAATTTAGTGAAGTATTTACCATAATACGTCTTATCCAACCTTCGAAAGAACCTTGCCCCTTGAAATTATTTATTTTGGTATAAACCTTAACAAATCCATCTTGTAATGCATCCTGCGCTTCCTCTTTAGAATTGAAATAACGCATGCACACTCCAAGCATTTTAGGAGCATATCGCTCATATAATAGCCTCTGTAACTTTGCTTTGCCTTTTTGGCACCCCTCAATTAAATCCTTTTCAGAAACCATTGTTTTGAGCTTTCACACCACTGTGACACTATGCTTTGTCGTTTTGGTGTCTTTATTCGATTATTTTTTTAGGTAGTATAATGTGCTTGAATTATTATCATGAAGGATTTGTTTTGCAATGCGCTGAATGTCTTCAGTATTAACATTTTGATATTTAGTCAATTCTAGATTTGCATTTTCAGCATTACCTAGTAATTCATGATAGGCCAAATTCATAGCCCGGTCAAGAGTGTTAATTTCAGAAAATGTTAGTACCGATTCTACTTTATTTTTTACTTTTTGCAATTCGTCATCTTCAATGCCTTCGTTTACCAATAGATTAATCTCTTGTTTTAGCGCATTATCAGCATCCTTTGGTTTTACACCGTCTGATAAATAACCTGCAAATACAATCATTCCTGGGTGAATATCACCTGATATATAGGCTTGAATACTGCTAAATACTTGCTGTTCTTTTACCAATTTTTGATATAATCGCGATGATTTTCCGTTAGCCATAATGTCTGATATCAAATCTGTGGCATGGTAGTCTTTATCTGTTCGTCCACACATGTGATATACTTTGAATATGGCATTTACAGGTACATCACGCTCCACTTTCATAAATCGAGCTTCTGTTTGTTCAGGTTCTGTTGGAATATTTCGCTCTATTTTGGCTCCACGTTTAATGGGGCCAAACCATTTCTGCGATAAGCGTTTTATTTCATCTAATTCCACATCCCCAGCTACTACCATTATGGCATTGTCAGGATTATAGTATTTTTTATAAAAGGCCTTCACATCTTCCATTTTGGCATTTTCGATATGTGAAATATCTTTTCCAATGGTAGCCCATTGATATGGATGTTTTTTATATACCAAAGGACGCAAAAGCAACCATAAATCACCATATGGCTGATTCAAATAACGTTGATTGAATTCCTCAATTACGACATTTCGCTGTACTTCCAAGCTTTTTACTGAGAATGCCAAATCAAGCATACGATCTGATTCAATCCAAAAGGCTGTTTCCAAATTTTCTTTAGGAATACTTAAATAATAGTTTGTAATATCATTATTTGTGAAAGCATTATTCTCGCCACCAACTTTCTGAAGGGGTTCGTCGTATTTTGGAATGTTTATCGAACCGCCAAACATGAGATGCTCAAATAAATGGGCAAAGCCCGTTAAATTAGGATCTTCATCTTTTGCTCCTACATTATATAAAATGTTAAGAGTAACAACGGGTGTTGTTTTATCTTGATGAACAATTACCCTTAAGCCATTGTCCATAGTAAAGCGATCAAATTTTATCATACAATAAGTAGTTTGTCATTTCTAAACGGGTTGCAAAAGTAACGAAAAGCTCTAGCTTGGCAAAACTTGTTTTCTGTAGTATAAGTTTTGAGCAAAGCTATGAGCAAAAAAAAAGCCACAGCTAAAATCACTGTGGCTTTATTATTTGTTTTTAAGAACTATCTATCTTTTTGTAGTGACAGTAATAAATGCATCTGGAACTCTTTG
>QNXT01000239.1 GCA_003973505.1 Bacteroidota bacterium | reverse complement strand
TTGCAGGATTTCCTTCAATGGTTTGCACAAGATTTGGCTTAATAGCATCTTTAAGCAATGCGGCCATAGCACCTTGCGCCTTTAAATCACGAGCATAAATAGCTTCCCCATTATAGGTATCACCAATATAAATATTACCCAATTTTTCTTTTAAGTCCTTAATATCTTTGGCTAAGCATAAAGTGGCCATCACCTCCGATGCTGCAGTAATATTGAAACCGGTTTCGCGAGGAACACCTTGTTTCATACCACCAAGACCGATAATAATCTTACGTAAAGCACGCTCATTCATATCAATCACACGCTTCCACTTAACGCTTCGAGGGTCGATATTAAGTTTGTTTTTCTGCTGAAGGTGATTATCAAGTAGTGCTGACAATAAATTATGAGCTTTCTCTACTGCATTCAAATCGCCTGTAAAATGCAGATTAATATCTTCCATAGGAAGAACCTGAGAGTAACCTCCACCAGCAGCACCACCTTTTATACCAAACACAGGACCCAATGACGGCTCACGTAAAACCACCGTTGTTTTCTTATTCAATTGATTCATAGCTTGTGTTAAGCCAATGGAAACGGTTGTTTTACCTTCTCCCGCAGGGGTTGGTGTAATGGCTGTTACCAAAATTAATTTACTCTTCTTAACCTTCTCTTCATCAATCAAAGTTAAGGGTAGTTTCGCTTTATAATGACCGTAGGGCTCAAGCATTTCAGCATCAACGCCCAACTTTTCAGCTATTTTTTCTATTCGCTGAAGTTCTATTCCTTGCGCAATCTCAATATCTGACATATCTATATATTTTTATGTTAAATTAAGGATGCAAAAGTATGTATTATCGGTAAATTAACCGAAAACACTCTTCTTAAAAATATTTAAAGCTGAATTCAAAGCTAATCTTTATTTTGATGTACTGTCAACCTCTAGACATACTTTTACTTTTTCAGCTGAAAAAGTAACAAAAAAGCTGCGCTGATGAAAAACAACGAAAAATAATGGTGATAAATCTAAACACAAAAAACTCATCCTTATAGCCACCCGTCATAAGACGGATGGCTAACGAGCGTCAAACAGTTTTGTGTTTTTAACGATTTCTCCCCCTTATTTTTTTATGTCATTTTTCTAAGGCGCACAATCAATCCGTAAACGGATTGAAATGGCTAGGTCAGTGGTATTTTCTTAAGGTTTTCATAAAATAAATATTAGAATTAGGTTCATTAAGTCTATTGCAGAAGTTGTGTTTATTATTTCAAATGTTAATGCGTAAGGTGCGCAGGGCTTGGCCAAAAAGCGGGGCTAGTGAGGTGGGAATTCCAAAATGATATTATTATCAATAAAATCGCTTGCGTTTTGATTAGCAACAGGAAAATTAGAATAAAGTATGTACAAATCCTTATTCCCAAAAGTGTTAAAGCCAAAAGAGAGCCAAGGTTGCTAATCACCTTATTTTATTAGATAATAAATTATTTTGGAAGGGCGGGCGGACGATTTTTTTGGCCTTGATCCCGATATATCGGGATGATTCGTTTTTGTTCAAGCAAAAATGAATACAAATAAAAAATATGATAAACTTAAATTGTTAGGCGCATCAATTTAAGAATTAGCTGAATTTGGCATAAATCATCTTTTGATTTACGTCAAATTCAGCTTTAATATCTTAAACTTTAATTTTAATCCAAAGTGCTTTGCTACTGTTTAATTAATTTCTGCAAATAAGTTGACTTTTCTCCATATACACGCAACATATAACTTCCTGTCGCATAATCTGTCATATCGATGGATGTATTTGTTCTACTATTTGGCACATCAATGGTTTTTAATATACGCCCTTGAATATCCATAATCTCAACTCGCTTAATCAATTCATTTTCAGCATTAACATATACACGATTTATCACAGGATTTGGATACACATAGAAATATCCTTTCTGCTCTACCTTTTGAATTCCTACATTGGAAGAAATATTATACAAACAAGCAATATGCAAATCAGGATCAAATGCAACATCATCAATGGTCTTTGTCGTATTTAGAGTGAAAGTTTGACCTGAAGACGTATGTTGTAAAACAAAAACCGTATCCGTTCCATCATCAAAAGTCACTTTAATTGGTACTGGCATTTCGAAGAAACTAACCGAAGTATTCGATTGTGTTTGGTCTAAGATTACCTTAAGTGTATTAGGTGTTGTTTGATTGAATGTTACATTATAAGTGGGATAACCTTCGCCATAATACCAATCGGCAAAAAACTCATTCAAATTCATACCACTGCTTGCCTCAATATGCTGTTTCAAGTCGGAAGTGCGCGCAAATCCATAGGACAAACTGGCATCTTGAAGGTAGTTACGAACGCCTGCAAAAAATGCCGAATCGCCCACAGTCCACCGAAGCATATGCAAAACATAAGCCCCTTTACTATAGGACAATCGACTACTAAAGATGCGACCTACACTTGTCGTATCATCACAAAATACCGAACCATTAGGATTTGCAGTAATTTTATTTATTTGCTCTTGTTTCCATTGTGCCCAATAAGGTAGTGTGGGAGCTGCTTCATAGTTTAAAGCAGTAAGATAGGTTGCAAAACCTTCGTTTAGCCAAATGTCTGACCAACTTCCACAGGTCACCATATCGCCAAACCACTGGTGAGCCAATTCGTGCGCCATCAGAGCAAAACTAAAACCTCCCATAAAACTCATGGTTTGATGCTCCATTCCTCCACCCCAGCCAAACTGGGCATGACCATATTTTTCGTCTTGAAAAGGATAATCGATAAATAACTGACTGTATAATTGTATAGCACTAACCACACCTGGCGTATTTGCTACGGCATAGTTCGAATCTTCGGGATATACATAATTCAACACTTGCACCTGCCCACTTGCAATTTGTGCAAAATCAGAATATACAGCATAATTTGTCACGGCAAAAGCAACCAAATAAGTAGCAATAGGATGTCGATGACGCCAATGATAAGTTGAAGTATTTGCTCCATGCGATTCGGAAACCAAAACGCCATTGGATGCAGCGCGGTTTCCATTCGGACAACTTACAATAACATCTATGGAATCAATTTTATCATTCAAATCGTTTTTACATGGCCACCATTCGCGTGCACCATATGGTTCTGAAAGTGTCCAAATAATAGGGGTTCCATTATGCTTAGTTTGAACAAAGGATCCAAAACCCGAAGAGGTTGGCGTTCCATGATAATAAATACTTACCGAATCGATTGTGTTTGCCGATATGGTAGCAGGCAGATAAATATTCATAAAATAACTAGCCGAATCACTTGATGTGATACTATTGCCATGATAAATTACAGAATCCACAATAAGCGCAGCGTCTTTCTCTAAACTAAACTGCTTTAGATTATTCAGTGCCTTGAAATAAGGTGTTACAACGCCTGAGATATTTGCAACCGCTGGGTCAATATCCCATTCCATTCTTGTATAAATAACGTCAATATTTAAGCCCGCTGATGAGGCCGTAGCCTTCAGTTTTTTGTCGAGCAGCTTTTGCTTCGTATGCGAACATACATTGATGTCGTAGCCATCGTAAATATCCTGAAGAATTTGATTATCTACCTGTTGTGCTTTGGTTGAAAAGCCTATTAAAAAAAGTAGAAAGATGTTAAGTAAATTTTTTCTCATGTGTGTTTAAAATTAGTGTGTGCAATAATTTACAAATGTAATCTATTATTAATACGAATTCATTTCCTATCAATATCGAACAGAGCAGTAAAGTGAGAAATAGTTGCATCAAATTCGTAAAAAAACAACAAATAAAATAATGATAAATTAGCGTATCTTAGCAGTCTTATATAAACCAATAAATTGGACGTCATGGTAATAAATTTAGGGGAACAGAATTCCATTTTCAATCAGTTTTTATCTCAAATTCGAGACCAGGAAATTCAGAAAGACAGTATGCGTTTTCGTAGAAATATGGAACGTTTAGGCGAAATTTTTGCTTACGAAATAAGTAAAAAATTGGAATATATCGATAAGGATATCACCTCGCCCTTGGGCATTTCACATATGAAAGCCATAGCTCAGCCCCCTGTTTTGGCTACCATTCTTCGTGCAGGTTTACCACTTCATCAAGGTCTTTTTAATTATTTCGACTCATCGGAATGTGCCTTTATTTCAGCTTACCGTCGCCATCACAAAAATGGAAAATTTGATATTAAGTTGGAATACGCTTCCTGTCCCCATATTGATGACAAAGTTTTAATTTTGGCCGATCCTATGCTTGCTACTGGCGCATCGATGGCCGTTGCTTATGAGGAATTACTCCAATTTGGCAAACCAAAACATACGCATATTGTAGTAGCTATTGCCTCGGTTGAGGGCGTGAATTATATCAAACGAAAATTGGGCACCAAAGATATTACCATTTGGACTGGAGCCATTGATGATGAAATGACAGCTCAATCGTATATCGTTCCTGGATTGGGCGATGCTGGCGATTTGGCCTTTGGTAGTAAATTTGAGTTGGAATAGATGAGATGTTTGATTTATGATTTGGGATTTTTGATTTTTGATTTTTGATTGACGATTTACAATTTACGATCGGAGATTGGGGATTTTTGATATAAGGGACACTGAGCTCGTCGAAGTGTGACGATTGGAGATTGACGATTGACGATTGACGATTGGTAATTTTAATACTACATAAACAACAAAGAATATATAATAAATGAAAGTACTTATATTAGGCTCTGGAGGACGTGAGCACACATTAGCATGGAAAATAGCTCAGAGCAAGCAACTCGACGAATTATACATAGCACCAGGAAATGCAGGAACATCTTTACTCGGAATGAATATTGAAATCGGTGTAAGCGATTTTGATAAAATCAAGATGTTTGTTATTGACAACAAAATCGATATGATTGTTGTGGGTCCTGAGCAACCTTTGGTTGAAGGTATTTGGGATTTCTTCAAAGCAGACAAACAACTAAAAGATGTGGCTATTATCGGCATGTCGAAACAGGCTGCACAACTGGAAGGCAGTAAAGATTTCGCCAAAGAATTTATGAATAAATACAATATTCCAACAGCTGCCCACCAAACTTTCACCAGCGAAAATATAGAAGAAGGATATGCATTTTTATCAAGTCTTAAAGCACCTTATGTATTAAAAGCCGATGGTTTGGCTGCAGGAAAAGGGGTACTCATTCTTGACACTCTGGAAGAAGCAAAAGAGGAGTTGAAGAAAATGATTTTCGATAATAAATTTGGTTCTGCAGGAGCAAGTGTGGTTGTTGAAGAGTTTTTGCATGGTATCGAGTTATCCGTTTTTATACTTACTAATGGTAAAGATTATGTGGTTTTACCTGAGGCGAAAGACTATAAACGAATAGGTGAAGGCGACACAGGACTTAATACCGGAGGCATGGGTTCCATTTCACCTGTTCCATTTGCCGATAAGGCTTTTATGCAGAAAGTGGAAGAGCGAATCATTAAACCTACAGTAAACGGAATTGCCAGTGAAAACATGGAATATAATGGCTTTGTGTTTATTGGATTGATGAATGTAGATGGAGAGCCCTATGTAATTGAATATAATGTGCGTATGGGAGACCCCGAAACAGAGTCGGTAATTCCTCGCATAAAAAACGACTTCCTGGATATTCTAAAAAAATCTTCAGAAGGCAAGCTTTCAGAGGTAGAAATGGAGTTTGACCCACGCTATGCGGCCACAGTAATGCTCGTTTCCGGGGGTTATCCCGAAGCTTACGAAAAAGGGAAAGTAATGCATGGATTGATGCAGATTGAAAAAAGCATCATGTTTCATGCGGGAACTTCTCAAGACGAAAATGGTAATATCTTAACCAATGGAGGGCGCGTAATGGCTCTTACTTCCTTTGGCGACACATTGGAATCGGCTCTTGCAAAAAGTTTTGAATCGGCAGAACTTATTAAATTTACAAAGAAATACTACCGCTCCGATTTGGGAAAAGATTTAATGTAAAACTGTGATACTACGATTTTTTAATAATAAAAATATCTTCTTTCAATTTACGGTGATTGTACTATTTCTAATCAGTATGCTCAACCGTGAAATCACAATTCTTGAGCCCCAAGATTTTGGCCCCTTATACAAGGTAATTTACCATACTTTAGTTGGGAACCCAATACTTATTCATCTTACTTTCACCTCCCTTATTATTCTACAAGGTGTTATTCTTCAACTTATTGTAATGAAGTATAATCTTGTTCCCAGGAATAATTTTATTGTTTTATTGGTCTGGTTTATCTTACTGTTTTCCAATACAAGTTTAGCATCTGTAAATCCCGTTTTAATTTCCACACTCATACTGAGCTGGGCACTATTTAAACTTTTAACACTCACCCATGTTTCTAACCCAATACCCAGTTTATTTACGGTTGGTTTTATATTTTCCTTTGCATCACTCATTTATGGAAACCTAATTTGGTTTAGCATCTACCTAATTACCACACTATTACTACTATCTATTTTTAACCTACGTATGCTGATGGTTAGTCTAATTGCATTTGCTACACCCTATTTATATTTATATACCTACGGTTTTGTGATGGATGAAAAATTCCCATTCCTCAGTCAGTTTCATTTTGGCTTCGACAAATGGATGTTTTTCCAAAACGGGTTTGCATTATGGCTAACGATTGCCATTAGTATTCTAATATTAGGAGTAGCCATTATCAGTGTCAGTTCTGTAATGCTGCACCTTGGCTCAAAGCTTATTCAAACAAGAAACAATACCAATGTATTATTAGCATGGCTTATTGCCAGTCTGATTCTTCAACTTTTATCAGGAGGCTGGTGGTTTGTGCATCCCATATTAATCTTTGTTCCTTTAAGTCTTTTTATACCCATGTATCTATCCGATTTGAAAAAGCCTCTCTATATCGATATAATTATAAGCTTTATTTTAGTATTGGAAATCATTCAATTATATTATCCAAAATATGCTTAAGCCCTATTTCGATAAAAATTTGATAGAAGCCGGTTGCGACGAAGCCGGACGGGGTTGCCTTGCAGGACCTGTAGTAGCTGCTGCTGTGATTTTGCCAAAAAATTACAAAAGCAGTCTTTTGGACGACTCCAAAAAGCTCACTGAAAAAAAACGCAATCTACTGCGTCCACAAATTATGCAGGATGCCATAGCTTGGGGAATCGGCATTGTAAGTAATGAAGAAATTGATGAGATAAACATTCTTAACGCATCTTTTTTGGCCATGCATCGGGCTATCGAACAACTTAAAACCCGTCCCCAGCATTTGCTTATCGATGGCAACCGTTTTAATCCTTATCAGGATATCCCTTATCATACCATTGTGAAAGGAGATGGAAAATATCTTTCCATAGCAGCGGCTTCCATTCTTGCCAAAACCGAGCGCGATGCCATTATGCAAAAGCTCCATCAGCAGTTTCCAAACTACGACTGGAATAAAAATAAAGGCTACCCCACTCGCAAGCATATTATTGCCGTGGAACAGTTTGGACAAACTGCCTATCATCGAAAAACTTTTCATGTGAAACGGCAGATTTCCATAGAATTCCCATAACAACCTGGCTATTAACTGAATAAAATGCCCTTCTTTTGTCACCCCCAAATGTTTTGCTCAGAAACAGATATAAGTAACTTCGTACCGAAATACTATTCTAGTAATTAATTGAAAATTTGTATTCATGAAGAAAATTTTAATTTTTAGTCTATTGACTGTATTCGCATTTAGCATGCAATTAAAAGCCCAAGATAGTGGTTGGAAATCGGGCAACTCCATAAGCGTTGGTTTCCCTGTAAATAATTTGAATCAATACACGCATTCAATTGGTGTTTATGGTAATGTTGACTATAACTTTAATAAACATTTTGCAGCCCGCTTCGATTTGGGTTGGAACGATTTCTCGGGACCTGAGAAAACTTGGATTGACCAAAGTGGTAATACACATACCGACCAACCCAATATGTCGGTTTGGGAATTTACAGCCGGTTTAAGAGTGCAGGTTTCTATTCTCTATATCGAAGCACGTGGCGGATATTATACAGGTATCAATAGCTGGGGAGTAACACCCGCTGTAGGTCTTCGTTTAGGAAAATTTGACCTTCAAGCCAATTATAATATTGCCGATAAATATGAGTGGGGAGGTATTCGTTTAGCCTATTATTGGGGAAAATAAAAAGACTTTTGTTTCCAACCATAATAATTTACTGTGGTTGGAAACATCTTTACGAACTTATGAGTAAATATAAATACCCGATAATACTAATTAGTTTCGGAGTAATGTTTAGCTTGTTTTCTGGATTTACCAGTTATTATTATAATAATTACTGGTTTATGCGTTCAGGCTCTATTCTTACTTTTGTATCCATTGTTTCACATTTTATTTTAACAAATACCAAACGAAATGAAGTGATACAATTATTTGAATCAGACCTTGATATCAATAAAAAAGTAGAAAAGGTAAGAAGAAAAGATAGGTATTATAAAATACTATATAATTTATCCTTTATCATTGGGCTCATCGGAACCATAATATGGGGCTATGGAGATTTAATAATCTAACACAATAGAAACGTTTTATCAAACTCAAAATGAGCGAAGCGAGTTTAATCTGCGAGTATCCGCGGGAAACAAAACGAGCAACGCGAGTTCAGTGTCAAGCCCCATGGACTCCGCAAGCTCCATCCATGGAAAACAATAGGGTCGTTTTAGCAAACTAATTCTAACGAATGTAGCGAGTTAAAATCATCGAACATCAGCGAGTTCTGCGGGAAACAAAAAGCAAATAAAACATGCTATAACACAAAGTTTCACAAAGAAGGCACAAAGTAACACAGAGAATTTAACATCCTCATATTCCGAAGGAATCCCTTATGGGTATGGCTTATCTGTTAAAAAACAAACGAGCAAAGCGAGTTCAAATCATAAACAATCATAGAAATCAGCGTCAAAAAAAACGAGCAACGCGAGTTCAGTGTCAAGCACCATGGACTCCGCAAGCTCCATCCATGGAAAACAATAGAGCCGTTTTATCAAACTCGCAACGAGCGAAGCAAGAATGAGCAAAGCGAATTCAAATCAGTCTTGATCAGTCAGATCAGAGTCAAAAACACAAACGAGCGTAGCGAGTTAAAATCTGCGAATATCCGCGAGATCTGCGGGAAACAAGGCAAGCGAGCGTAGCGAGTTCAGTGTCAAGCACCATGGACTCCGCAAGCTCCATCCATGGAAAACAATAGAGCCGTTTTATCAAACTCGCAACGAGCGCAGCTAGTTTAATCTGCGATTATCTGCGTAATCTGAGGGAAACAAAACAACGAGCAAAGCGAGTCACCACTCCCCCTCAAAACCGCCCAATAAACTCACGCAAAGCCGTCACATTCTCCAATTGCAGTTTTTTAGATAATCGTTGTTGACCTTTTTTTACACTATCTGGTGAAATACCTAATATCGACGCTGCCTTCTGACGTGAATAGCCCAATTTCAACATCATCAATTGCCTTTTATCCCCTTCGGTAAGATTGGGGAATTTTTCTAAAATACGACTAATAAAATTGGGGTGGAGTAATTCAAACACTTCCGTATATTGCATCCAATCTTCTTTACTTAAGATGGTAATACCCTCCAATTCTTTGAGATGTTTTTCCTTAATATCCCCCTCTTCATCTTTACTAATATTTTGCAAATCTGCAATTTGCTGATTATGTTCTACCAAATGCTGATCTAAAACCAACAAACGAGCTTTTGTTTTTTGTAAATCTTTTTCCATCGAGCTAGCACGTTCTTCCTGCTCTTTACGCAATTTATTGATTCTTTGGAGACGTCGATATAGCAAAATACTGATTAATATAAACAGTAATAGTGTCGCACTAAAAAACAAACTGCTTATCAATTGCTTTCGCTTTTGCTCTGCTACCATACGTTTTTGCTTTTCCTCTTGTAAGCGATTGCGATACTTTAACTCATTTTCATTAATTATCTTAGCATAATCCACCTTATCCAAACTATCCTGAAGAACATGATATTGCACATTCCAATGATAGGCTTTTTCAAACTGCTTTAAATCCACATAATGATCCACCATAACCTTTATCACTCGCATTTTATATTTCAAAGAATTAATGGAATCGGATAAAAGCAAGGCTTGTTGAATGGATTTTTCAGCCTGCTGATTTTTCCCCATCATATCATAAGCAATGCTCATATTGATTAAATTGCTAATCTCATTCTTAGTATTTCCCACTTCTTTAGCAAGGCGTAATGATTCTTTTAAGTAATCTATTCCTTGCTTAAAGCGGTTCTGCTGAAAAGACACAATACCCAGCGATCCACTAATGGAGGAACGATTGTAAATATTGGATTTTGTACT
This sequence comes from Bacteroidota bacterium, assembly GCA_003973505.1. Next base: position 2,142 of record QNXT01000239.1, on the reverse strand, counting down.
CGTATCTTGTGAACAAAAATAATCGTATGACCTTTTCAAAAAAAAGAAAGCAGAGTCTGGCATCTTTTTCTTACGGTATAATTGCCCAATAGCACCAAGAGCTCCATTCTTTGTATTTGGCAAACCCAGATTTATGGTTTTATCATAAAACCGTTTTGACTTTTCCAGCTCGCCCAACTGAGCATAGATATTTCCAAGACGTAAATAGGTTTCTGCCAATAGGGTGTCCAAATGATTTTCCTCACCAAATTCAATAGCACGATAAGCCAAGACGATCGCAGTATCAGATCGCCCCACAGCATTATACAGCCATAATAGTCTCGACATGCAAGTCATTTGTTTGTTTATATTACCCAAATCAACATATAAACTGTAGGCCTTTGAAAATAAAATGATAGAGGAATCAGGATTTTGAAAATAGGTAGAAAAAGCTTGATGGTAAAGCGAATCGGCCTGCTGTTTCTTATTGCCTGTGATTTCTTCTTGCGAAAAAGCGAAAATAGAAGTGAACAGAATGGATACTATAAGCAACAATCGAAACATTTAATCGGTTTTAGGTTAAATTATTTGGTTCTTTCTAAGGACAAAACTACATTATTTAAATGACACTTTGCTCAGTTTTCACTTCAACCACATTCGTGCACCGCCTAATATTCAAACTGTATTAAGCTGTTTATCTTTTAGTTATCACACTAATTAATTGTCCCCTTTTTTGTCCCCCATAAATAATTTAGACCATTTATTAATAGTGTAAATTCGCAATCAAATACTGAATTAAAAACAATTAATAAACAAACAAAATTTCATTATGAAAAAAATCACGTTAGCCGTTTTAGTAATGCTGTTTGGACTATCATCAGCATTTGCACAAAGTTTAGACCTCAGAGCCTATGCCGGAATGAATGTACTACAGCTCACTACCGATAAAGGGACTACTTTAATTGATGGAGTACTTCACCAACGCAATGTATCAGGACGACCTGGTTATCAATTTGGAGGAGCCATCACTTTTGGCGAGCGTTTTTACGTTCAACCTGGAGTGGAATTTGCGACCTTATCTACAAAAATTATTAATAAAAACAGTGTTACAGGAAATGAACTAACCGATGAAACAACCTTAAGTGTATTTTCAATTCCCCTAAAAGCAGGTTTCCGTTTGATTGATCCTGAAAAAGAAAATATTTTCAATGTACGTATCTTCGGTGGTTTTGCAGGACATCATATCATGAAAGTAAATCATACAACCAAATCGGGACATTTTGATATTAATAAAGACAGTTATACCAACCTGATTATGAATGCTGACTTTGGTTTGGGAGTAGATGTATTTATCTTTTATTTGGATATGGGATACCAATTGGGATTATCTCCTGTACATTCAGGAGGCGACCTTGCCAAAGCCAATTCTTTTTATACCAATTTAGGACTACGACTTTCTTTCTAATATTTAATTCTGTAATAATAAAATGCGAGCACGGGTTTTGATATATGCCTTTGCTCGCATTTGATTTATATAAAAAACCCAATATATATCATATTTAAGCATATGAATGCCTAATATTCTTTATTTTTACAAAAATTAACCAATTATTTCAACACTCTTTATCATGAAAAATACCTTACTAATCTTAGCACTAAGCTTATTTAGCTTTATTCAAATGCAAGCCCAAAATGGAGTTGCCATTAGTACATCATCTTCTGCCGCACCTCATGCTTCGGCTATTTTGGATGTGCAATCGACTACACAAGGAATGTTAATTCCCAGAGTAAATATTACCGATTTATCCACAGCAGACCCAGTAACATCACCAGCTACCAGTTTAATGGTTTATAATAGCAATACCACTACAGGTCCCGGATTCTTTTATTGGGATGGAAGTGCTTGGGTAACTTTAGGTGGTGCTAAAAAACTAGATGACCTTTCCGATGTGAAGACTGTCACAGGAACTGCTGGTGGTTTAGCTGTTACAAGTTATTATTTTGGGCTTAATGGGCCAACTTCACCTACTGGAAATTTGAACATTGGTATTGGCGATTACGCCTTGAGTTCTGCCACTTCTGCCTCGGAAAATACAGCTATAGGATCTTTTGCTCTAGATGGTTTAACAACGGGTTCATACAATATAGCATTGGGTGAAGGGG
>QNXT01000226.1 GCA_003973505.1 Bacteroidota bacterium | reverse complement strand
CCTCCGTAGGTTTTGGCGGGTGATTGTACTCCTTTTTTATTAGTATATAAAAAGAAGTTTTGTCGATAAATCATTACATCTTTTGATTTTAGCTGTAATCCCTTTTTCGAATTAATAAGTTGACCACTCACTATTAATTGATCAATCATATTCCATTCCTTGGTTTTCCAATAATAATACGAACCTTCTTTCTTTAAGTGTTTTGCTAAACTAAGATTGTACAAATTACCATTCGAAATACTGTTTAAAGGCTTGGCTTGCAATGTTTCAGTTATACTTTTATCGGTAGGCTCATCATTGAAATCGCCCATAATCATAATGCTGGGATTACCATCAGCTTTGAATAAAGAATCGGTTACTGATTTCAATACTTCTGCAGCTCGTACTCGTTTGTGCTCCGACTTTTCCTGACCGCCTCGTCGTGATGGCCAATGGTTTACAAAAATATGCAGGGTGTCCTTTGTTTTCTTAAAAATGAGTTTTGCATAAAGGATATCTCGAGTCTTAAAGTAGGCGTCATCAGCTAAGCTAACCTTATAGAAATGCTGACTTAAAAGCTTAAACTTTTTTGGATTGTAAAGAAGAGCCACATCGATACCTCTGCGGTCAGGACTTTCTTTATGTACGATTTGATAATGTGCTTTTTTTAGAGATTTATTCTGCGATAAATCTTCCAACACCGCCCTGTTTTCCACTTCCACTAAGGAAATAATATCAGGTAATTTAGTCGAATCAATACTTGAAATAACTTTTGATAAATGGTTGATTTTAGATTGATAACGATTGCTTGTCCATTTCTTTTTGCTTTGAGGTAAAAACTCATTATCGAGTTTGTGTGGATCGTCGATAGTGTCGAATAAATTCTCCACATTATAACTTATGATTAGAACATTCTTTTTACAATTATAGCTGATATTTTGAGCAAAAACACTACCCAATATCATGCTAAAAAGCATTATTAATATTTGCTTTTTCATTTATCTGTCTTTAAAAATATTTATTTCTCTTCGTTCCTTTTTAGTAGGTCTTCCCATACCTTTATTACGGAATTCAAAGCTTTTACTCTTTAATAAATCAATCTTATTATACTCCTCGCTAGGGGTAAGATCATTCATGAATTTACTCACCTGTTTGGCTCCAACACGTTTCTCAAGGATGTCAAGCACTTCGAGCCTCATGTTTATCTGATCTTTTTTTACCTCGATAATATCCCCAATATTAACAATTCTAGAGGGTTTAAGGGCAATTCCATCTATACTTACTTTGCCGCTTTTACAAGCTTCGGTTGCCAGCGAGCGCGACTTAAATATGCGCACTGCCCAAATCCATTTATCAACTCTAACGCCCACGATATATTATTTTTTACGGAAGAAAATTTCAATAGGAACTCCCGTTAAATCAAAATGTTCACGTAGTTTATTTTCAATAAATCGTTTATAAGAATCACGAATATACTGAGGTAGATTACAGAAAAATACAAAAGCAGGATAATGAATCGGCAATTGCGTTATATACTTTATTTGGATGTATTTACCTTTCCATGCTGGAGGTGGGTAGTTTTCAATTTCTTCGCCCATTATTCTATTTAACTTCGATGTGGAGATTTTTGTAGTACGACGTTCGTAAACATCTATTGCTAATTGCAACGCCTTGATTAATCGTTGTTTGTTTAATACAGAGATAAACATAATAGGCACATCTGTAAAGGGAGCAATTCTACTACGAATTTGTTCCTCATACAACTTGGTTGTTTTATGGTCTTTTTCAATTAAATCCCATTTATTTACTAAAATTACAATCCCTTTATGATTACGTTGAGCAATTTGGAAAATACTCATATCCTGCGATTCGAAACCATTTTCAGCATCAAGCAACAACATGATTACATCACTTTTCTCAATGGCACGAATGGATCGTAGGGTAGAGTAGTATTCAATATTGTCGTGTACTTTGGCCTTTTTACGAATTCCAGCCGTATCTACCAACTGAAAATCGAAACCAAAACCTTGAAATCGAGTGTATAATGAATCTCTCGTAGTACCAGCAATGGATGTTACTATATTACGTTCTTCACCCAATAATGCATTTACAAGAGATGATTTGCCAACGTTTGGACGACCAACTACCGCAATCTTGGGAAGATCTAAATCCGCTTCATCGTCTTCATCATCAGTAAACTTTTTCACGATTTCGTCAAGTAAATCTCCAGTACCACTACCATTCATTGCCGAAATGCCATATACTTCACCGAGTCCCAGACTGTAAAACTCGTGAATATCATTTAGTCTTTGCGTATTATCAACTTTATTGGCCACAAGAAAAACAGGTTTCTTTGTTTTTCTTAAAATGGCTGCAACTTCTTCATCAAGTGGCGATAATCCGGTTTTAACTTCAACCATAAAGATGATTACATCCGCTTCATCAATAGCTAAGTCAACCTGTTTACGAATTTCTCCTTCAAATATATCTTCAGACCCAACCACATATCCACCTGTGTCGATTACAGAAAATTCTTTGCCATTCCAATCCGATTTTCCATAATGGCGGTCACGGGTAACTCCACTCGATTCTTCCACTATGGCCTGTCTGTTTTTAATCAAACGATTGAAAAGAGTAGATTTACCTACATTTGGACGACCGACGATTGCTATTATATTACTCATATTATTCTAAAATTAAATAGTTTGCAAAATTACAAATAATAGGAATAGGTATTCTATTGATTATTTTGCCATTTTCTTTATTTCGAACTTTTTGAAAATAACAGATTTTAGCTAAATTTTTTGTTTAGTGTTTGTTGTTAGCTTTCGCTAAACTTTCCAAAAGTTATCTATGTAAAGACTATACTATCAGACAAACATTAGATGATATTTTGCAGGTAACTTTTGGAAAGTTATAATAATCAAAAAGGTATGAAATGTAACGAACCATTAAAATATAATAGATAAATATTAAATGATAAGTTATGGGGATGCAAAACTTTAGTTAAAAAAGGCTATTATTTATTTTGATGCGCAGTCAAGCTTAAGGCCTGCTTTTTACTTTTTCAGCTGAAAAAGTAACAAAAAAGCTGCGCTGACGAAAAATGACGTAAAATAATGGTGATAAATCTAAACACAAAAAACTCCTCCTTATAGCCAACCGTCATGAGACGGATGGCTAACGAGCGTCAAACAGTTTTGTGTTTTTAACGATTTCTCCCCCTTATTTTTTACGTCATTTTTCTAAGGCGCATAATCAATCCGTAAGCGGATTGAAATGGCTTGGGCAGTGGTGTTTTCTCAAGGTTTTCAAATAGCGAAATATTAGTGTGAATTCGTTAAGTCTTTTGTAAAAGTTGTGTTTATTATTTCAAATGTTAATGCGTAAGGTGCGTAGGGCTTGGCCAAAAAGCGGGGCAAGTGAGGTGGGAATTCCAAAATGATATTATTATCAATAAAATCGCTTGCGTTTTGATTAGCAACAGGAAACATAAATTAAGTATGCACAAATCCTTATTCCCAAATGTAATAAAGCCAAAAGAGAACCAAGGTTGCTAATCACCTTATTTTATTAGATAATAAATTATTTTGGAAGGGCGGGCGGACGATTTTTTTGGCCTTGAATTTTTGATTCGTTTTTGTTCAAGCAAAAATGAATACAAATAGTATGATTAATTGATAAAATTAAATTGTTGGGCGCATTGATTTAGGAATTAGTTAAAAAAAGTAAAACACACTCAAAACAGAATATGTATCGTTTAATAAAACCCTATTTTTTCTCTACTTTTGTGCTCTAATCAAAAATAGAAATATATGAATTTTGATATTATCATAATAGGAAGTGGACCTGGTGGTTATGTAGCTGCAATACGTGCGGCCCAATTAGGTCAAAATGTGGCTGTTGTAGAACGTGCCGAAGTGGGTGGAATATGCTTAAATTGGGGCTGTATTCCTACGAAAGCTCTTTTGAAAAGTGCTCAGGTATATAATTATGCAAAGCATGCTGAGAATTATGGATTGCTCATCGAAGGAGAGATAAAAGCTGATTTTAATGCTATTGTGGCTCGAAGTAGAGGCGTAGCTGCCAATATGAGTAAAGGAGTGCAATTCCTTTTTAAGAAGCATAAAATTACTTTGCTTGAGGGAAGTGGTAAATTGAAATCAAATAGTGTTGTAGAAGTTACCGATGCCGATGGAAACGCAACGGATTATGAAGCAAAAAATATAATTATTGCTACGGGTGCACGTGCAAGAGAACTTCCAAATTTGAAAATGGATGGAGAAAAGGTTTTTGGTTATCGCAAGGCGATGACTTTGGATAAACAACCCGAATCCATGGTTGTGGTAGGTTCAGGTGCTATTGGTTCTGAGTTTGCTTATTTCTATCATAGCATAGGAACTAAAGTTACCTTGGTGGAATATCTACCTAATATAGTGCCTTTGGAAGATGAAGATGCATCGAAAAATCTGGCTCGTGCATTTAAGAAAATGAAAATGAAGGTGATGACTAAGTCGTCAGTTACGAAAGTGGACACATCAGGCGATAAATGTAAAGTTTATATTGAAACCAAAAAGGGTGAAGAGATTGTGGAAGCCGATGTGGTACTTTCTGCTGTGGGTGTAGAAACCAATTTGGAAAATTTGGGTTTGGAAGAATTGGGAATAAATACCGAAAGGGGCAAAGTGTTGGTAGATGAGCATTATAAAACAAATGTGGAAGGTGTTTATGCCATAGGTGATATTGTTCACGGTCCGGCATTGGCACATGTGGCTTCGCGTGAGGGAATTATCGCTGTGGAGAAAATCGCCGGTCACCAACCCGATTTGATGGACTACGACAATATTCCTGCTTGCACTTATACTACTCCTGAAGTGGCTTCTGTGGGAATGACGGAAGCACAAGCTATCGAAGCTGGTTTTGAATTGAAAATTGGAAAATTCCCTTTCAAAGCATCAGGAAAAGCTACTGCTGGTGGAAATAATGATGGTTTTGTAAAGGTGATTTTCGACTCGAAAACCGATTTGCTTTTGGGAGCTTCTATGGTAGGTGATAATGTTACAGAAATGATTTCGGAGATGGTGGTTATTCGCAAAATGAAGATGACAGGTCCCGAAATTATCAGTGCAGTTCATCCACATCCCACCATGTCGGAAGCGGTTATGGAAGCGGTAGCACATGCTTATGGCGAGGCTATCCATATTATCTAATTAATTATTATTTAAATAGTAGATACAATTTCTAAATTGTATCTACTATTTTGATTTATTTTTCGATGAAAAAAATCCTACTAATAACCAACCGTCTTGTTATCGGTGGCCCCTCGCGTCATGTAGCCATGATTGCAAACCGTTTGCAAGATAGTTATGAGGTATTGGTTGTAGGAGGTGGAGCTGCTCCAGGCGAGACTCTTGCATTAGATTTTTTCGAAGGTTTGAAGAATAAACCAATTCTTATTGAGGAGCTTAGCCGGAAATTAAGACTTACGCGCGATTATAAGGTTTATCGTAAACTTCGGAAAATTATTCACGAATTCCAACCCGATATAGTGCATACACATACTTCTAAAGTAGGAGCATTGGGACGTATGGCCGCTAAAAAAGAAGGTGTACGGGCGATTTTTCATACCTATCATGGATTAATATTCGAGAATTATTTTACAGGAATACTCAATAAGGGTTTGATTCAAATTGATCGTTATTTAGCTCGGTTTACTGCACAAATGATTGTTTTATCAGTTCAGCAAAAGAATAGTTTGGTGGATACATACAAGATTTGTTCTGCTGATAAGATTTCGCTTATTCCCTTGGCTATTGATATTAAAACGGATAGCAAACTTAGAAAAAAGTCACGTGACTATTATGGCTTGAAAGATTCGGAGGTGTTTATTGGAGTTGTTGGTCGTTTGGTGAAAATCAAAAACTTAGGATTGTTTCTTAAAGGAGTAAATTATCTTATGGATAAGGGCTTGAATAATTTTCGAGTATTATTGGTGGGTGATGGCGATGAAAAAGAAAACCTAATTAAGCTTTGTAAAAGCCTAAATATACCCTTTTCTGAAGGTGATGCTAAAGGCTTTGCTAAAAAGACAATCATTCATTTTGCATCATGGCAACGGGAGTTAGCCCCTATTTACGCAGCTTTGGATATGGTGGTTCTGACCTCTTTAAGTGAAGGAACTCCCATGAGTTTGATGGAGGCACAGATAACAGGAAACGCTGTGCTTGCTTCCAATGTGGGAGGCGTGAGTGATATTGTTCCCAATGGTAAAGGTTTGCTTTTTGATATTGATGAGCCTCAATCTTTTAATGATGCATTATATAATTTGGTAAGCTCTGCTAAATTGAGAAAGGATATCTCAGAACAAGCCCAAGACTATGCCTTAAAATCCTATTCGGTTGATACTATGATGAATAAATTATTGGATGTTTACCAGATGAAGGCTGATGAAAAGTAGAAAAATGCAATGTTTTTAATTGTTGGTGCAATTGGAAATAAATAGCGTATTTTAGCATAAATTAAAGAAATTATGGCATTTAAAAATAGTACCGAATTTATTCAGCAGCTTGAAAAAGCGGATGAATTGATTCGTATAAAAAACAAAATAGATCCTGTATTGGAAGTATCTGAAATTACGGATCGAGTAATTAAAGCAGGAGGGAAAGCACTTCTTTTTGAAAATACAGGTACCGATTTTCCTATTTTGATGAATGCAATGGGTAGTAAAAAACGCATCGAAATAGCACTTAATGTGGATGATGTAGAAGATTTGGGAAATCAGATTAAAGCATTATTTGAGAATATGACATCGCCCAAAGAAAGCTTTATGGATAAGCTTAGAATGCTACCCGAATTAAAAAAGATTGCAGCTTGGGCTCCAAAGCGTCTATCATCAAAGGGAGCATGTCAGGAAGTAGAAATGGCGGATGTAGATTTGACTAAATTACCGGTATTGACCACTTGGCCACATGATGGTGGTCCATTTATAACCTTCCCTGTGGTACATACTTTATCTGAAAAACAATCATTGCATAATATGGGCATGTATCGCATGCAAGTTTATGATAAACAGACCACGGGAATGCATTGGCATATGCATAAAGGCGGTGCAGGACATTATAATGAGTATAAAGAAGCTGGGAAAATGATGCCTGTAACTGTCACTTTGGGTGGCGACCCTGCTTATACTTATGCAGCAACCGCTCCACTGCCTCCCAATGTGGATGAATATATGTTGGCGGGTTTTCTCCGAAAGAAACAGGTACGTTTGGTTAAATGCTTGACTAATAATATTTATATTCCGGAGGATGTGGATTTTGTGCTAGAGGGCTATGTTGACCCGAATGAGGATTTGAGAATGGAAGGACCATTTGGTGATCATACGGGTTATTATTCCTTAGCCGATTTATACCCTAACTTTCATATAACGAAAATTACACACCGAAAGCAAGCTGTATATCCTGCAACCATTGTGGGAACACCTCCCCAAGAGGATGCTTTTATAGGTTTGGCAACGGAGCGAATGTTTTTGGCTCCAATTAAACTCACCATGATTCCTGAAATGGCTGATATGCACATGCCTCCTGAAGGCGTATTCCATAATATTGTGTTGGCCAGCATTCGCAAAAGCTTTCCCGGACAAGCACCGAAAGTGATGAGTGCACTATGGGGAGCCGGGCAAATGATGTTTAATAAATTGCTTTTTATCTTTGATGAAGAGGTGAAATTGACCGATTATAAACAGGTGTTTCAAGAGATTACCGATTATACGGATCCTATTAAAGATGTTCTTTTTAACAGAGGTCCAATGGATGTTTTGGATCATGCCAGCGAGCGTTTTGCTGAAGGTGGAAAAATGGGTTGGGATGCCACACGAAAAGCGGAAAAATGGAAAGGGAAACCGCGTATTGATAAAGCGAAATTGGAAGCCATTCCACAAATTGTTGAAGTGCATGATGATTTATTGAAAGCAGGTTATTCTTTCCTTTTAATTCGTTTGAAAAAAGAGAAAGATGTGGCACGATTGATTAGTAAACAAATTCTTGACCAAGGTCTGATTGAGGATGTTAAATTTTTGATTTTCATTGAAGAGGTGGCTGTTGTTGGTGATTATGCGGACGTAGTTTGGCGTGTTGCCAACAATGTGGACCCGGCACGCGACTGTTTTTATCAAACTAATGGTCAAGGGAAAAAACATCCGGTTTTAATAATAGATGCTTTGCGCAAGACATTAGAAGATGATGGTTTTGAGCGGGACTGGCCTAATATTGTTACTATGGATCAAAAAACCATTGATATGGTTGATGCTCGTTGGGAGGAATATGGTATCGGTTCGTTTATTGAATCTCCATCCGTAAAATATCGAAAGCAACTCTATAAAGGAGGCGCCGTTACAGAGTAAAAAATATTTATTTGAAGTGTTATGATGAACTATAATGAGATTTTCGAGGGAATTTATGAAAAGCTAAATAAGAAAAATAATCCGGGTAAGGTAGCTACATATATTCCTGAGTTGGGGAATGTGGATCCCAATAAATTTGGAGTTCATTTAACCAAAATCAATGGTGAGGAATATAGTTTTGGTGATGCTGATGAGAAATTTTCTATACAGTCAATTGCTAAAGTTCTTGCTTTAACTATGGCTTATAATCTTGAAAATGAAAAGCTTTGGGATAGAGTAGGAGTGGAGCCATCAGGCACACCTTTCAATTCTTTAGTATTATTGGAGCATAATAAAGGCATCCCGCGAAATCCACTTATTAATGCTGGAGCCATCGTGGTTTGTGATATTTTAATATCCCGATTGGAGAACCCTAAACAAGCTTTATTGGATTTTGTACGAGAGGTTTCGGGTTTAAGTGATATTGATTTCAATCCCGTGGTTGTTGCCTCCGAAAAATCAACGGGTTTTCATAATGCTTCCCTTATTAACTTAATGAAGGCTTATGGCAATATCAAAAATGATATTGATGAAGTGCTTGATTTTTATTTTAATCTCTGTTCTATAGAAATGACATGCCGAGAGCTGTCACATACTTTTTTATTTTATGCCAATGATGGAGTACTTCCCCAATCCAATAAACGAATTATTAGTGTAAGTAAATCTAAACGTATCAATGCAATAATGCAACTTTGTGGATTTTACGATGAAGCGGGACAGTTTTCGTTTAGAGTTGGATTGCCTGGGAAAAGTGGGGTTGGTGGTGGAATTGTGGCCATCCATCCTGACCATTATAGTATTGCTGTTTGGAGTCCGAAATTGAATACTAAAGGAAATTCATGGTTGGGAATGCGCTTTTTGGAACGTTTTACCACCGAAACGGAGCTTTCTATATTTTAATAAGTAGCTAAGCCTTCATCTATATATTTTAAACCACAATTTTACATTAAATAGATCTATCTATCTATAATTAATATAAATAGTCTAAACGTTTTATTGTTATAAAAAAAACAATACTTTTGCGTTATAAAAATAACAGTGTTTATTTAATAACATAAAAACAAGAGATAATGAAAAATTTATTATTAGTGATGCTACTTATGGCAATGGGGACCAGTAGCTCAATGAGATTAAAGCCTTATATTTTGGCTTATGAAAGTAATGCAAGTTTGACAGAGATTCGAACTACCTTAAAGACCAATTTGAAAGCTTCGGGTTTTGATGTGCTAGGAGAGTATAAGCCTGCAAATGATGCCAATCGTTGGCTTATTGTTGTAGGAAGTAATGAACTAACTTCAGCAGTTCAAAAAGTGGGAGGTTTAACCGGTTTTGCAGCCGCCTTACGTGTTGCCATAACCAAAGAATCAGGAGTGTGGAAAATTACATACACCAATCCATTGTATTGGGGAAATGCTTATTTCCGCGATGATTTTCCAAAGGTTGAAAGTAATTACAATCGAGTGGTTGCCAATTTTGAAACCGCTATGAAGAAATCGGGTTCAATCTCCTTCTCATCTATGACTGCACGTGGTCCATAGCTTACCAGCTTCAGGTTTATGTCGCTGATTCTCAGCAAGTTCATCTGCACTCCTAAAACCTCGACGTCTCCATTATTCAACGTATTCTGTTAATTCGAGTTCTCGGAGTTTCTCCGGGGTAGGTCTGCCTTCCTGTGTCCATCCTCTCAGATTATAGTATTTGCTGAGCATCTCTTCATACTTCTCTTCATCTATGATTTCTCCGCTTGATTCGCCTTTCTTTAATGCTTCTCTATAGAGCCTACGGGAGAGCTTATCATCCTCTCTCTTTAATCCTTCTCTCAGATTGAAGACTCTAATCAAGTTATTGATTCTCTCGCCAATTAACTTCAAGTCAGAGACACTTGCCTCGACTCCGGTTGCAGCACGGTAGACTTCTCTTAATCCTTCCCAGAGAAGAGGACCTATAACGGGCAGGGTATAGAATTTACATATTATCAGGCTATCAACTAATGCGTAGAAATCTTCTTCTTCCAAGACGTATTCTGCGTGCCCTTCATAAGAGAGTCTATCGACTTTCACCTCGGGCTTGAATGGATGCTGACCGACGAGACAAGGCCTATATGCAATATGTCTTAGGTGGCAGGCTCCTCTCACCGAGACTCCGTATGCGAGGGCAGCCCCCTTAAGAGCACGAGGGTCATAGCCTGGGGGTTCAAGTCCCTTTGCGTGAACTGCGGCTTCAGGTTCTCCGAGTTTCTCTGCAGCGATTTTGGCTCCCTCGGCCAGTATATCTCCTATTCCTCTCCTGTATGCTATTAGCTCCATAGATTTTACGAGTGCTTCAGGATTCCCGAACCTGAATTCTACCTCCTCATCTCTTAGTCTTCCTTTCTCCCCGAGATACATAGCGAGAGCGACGACGTTCCCGCCTGTTATTGTATCGAATCCAAGTCTCCCCGCCAACTCATTCGCCTTCACTATAGCATTTAGGTCATCTACACCTGTCAAGGCACCCATAGCATAGAGAGTCTCATACTCAGGTCCGTGAGTCTCTATCTTCTCTCCATCTTCTTCGATTACGCTGTGTCTCCCACATCTCACCGCACAAGCATAACAAGTCGTATGCTTCTTCACCACGGTTGAGTTATAGGTTTCTGGCCCAATCTTGTCGTATCCGTCGAAGCTTCCGTCGATAAAGTATCTTGAGGGGAGAGAGCCGGTCGAGTTTGTTAAGGCCATTATCCCCGATGTTCCATACTTTGATAGTCCTTTGAGTTTCTCTTTAGCGAGTTTCACAATCTTCTCTCTGAGCCTGCCGAGAAGCTCAGGGTCTCCTGCCTCGATTCTGAGACTACCTCTAACTACAAGTGCTTTCAGCTTCTTCGAGCCCATCACCGCTCCTCCACCTGTTCTCCCGAAGAATCCTCCTCTCAATCCTTTCTGTTTATGCATATAGAGTCCGTGAACAATGTTTGCGAACTTCACGAGATTCTCTCCGGCAGGCCCTATCACGGCGGGCATAATCTCTCCGTGTTCTCTCCAGATTTCCTTCTCGGTCTCGTATGCATCGAGTCCCCAGAGATGAGCAGCATCTCTAATCTCTATCGAGCCGTCTTCGACGAAGATGTAGACGGGTTTCTTCGACTCTCCTCTAATTATGATTGCATCGAATCCCGCTTTAGCGAACTCTGTTCCAAGATATCCTCCTGAGTATGATTCTCCGAAGAATCCTGTGAGAGGAGACTTAAACTGGGCACCGATTCTCGCCGCACCCGCAACTACTAATCCTTCCATAGGGCCTACTATGAAGATTATTGGATTATCGGGAGAAAGAGGAGACGCTCTTGGAGGAGAGTTGTCCAGGAGAAGTTTTGCTCCTAAACCCTTTCCACCCAAGAATCTCTTGTAGATTGACTCGCCTGGGTCAAGGAGCTTCACAGATTCTCTACTCAAGTCTACTACTCCGATTCTCCGCCAGTAGCCTCTTCTCCTCACATCGGACATACGTCAGATTAATGCCGAGATGCGGGATAAGAATTTGTCTCAGGATTCCTGTGAAAGTATTATGGGAAAGCTCCGACGACGAGAGAGATGTCCATCTTCTTCCCAGCCCTATAGATGGTGAGAGTTATCTCGTCCCCTGGTTTAACGTTCTCTTCGAGGTATGCGAGGAGTTCTTCTATCCCGATTACTTTCACTCCGTCAACTCCCTGAATCACGTCTCCTCCGATAGTTATCACGGTTCCATCCGAGAGTCTGAAAGTCTGGTTACCTGCACGGAGACCGGCTTTATCTGCGGGGCTTCCTTCAGCGACCTTCGTTATAAGGAAGCCGTATGCTTGGGGGAGATTCATAGCCTCAGCTATCTCTGGAGTAACATTCACTCCGAGTATTCCAAGCCAGGGATGCTTGTATTCTCCCCTCAGAATAAGAGATTTCACGACCTTCCTCACAATATTAGATGGAATCGCAAACCCTATTCCCGAGAATTGACCCGTTTGACTCGCTATCGCAGTAGTCACACCTATAACTCTCCCAGAGTAATCGAGGAGCGGGCCGCCGCTGTTACCGGGATTAACCGCTGCATCGAATTGTATAACGTTTGGGACGAGCCGCCCGCCTGGGGTTCGTAGAACTCTCCCAAGCTGGCTTATTACTCCTTGGGTGAGGCTTCCGCTTAGACCGAATGGGCTTCCGACGGCGACTACAGGCTGCCCAACTCTCAGTTCAGATGAATCGCCGAGGACGAGAGGCTTCAGCTCCTTTTTCCCTGGCTTAACCTCTATCACTGCGAGGTCTGAGTATGGGTCTGAGCCCACGAGACTTGCTTCAAGGATAGTCTTATCGAGGAAGTATACCTCGATCTTCTTGGCATCCTCGATGACGTGATAATTCGTGACTATATGGCCGAGATTATCGTAAACGAATCCCGAGCCTTCCTTAGAAGCATAAGCCGGACCGAAGAATCCTTGGACTACGGCTATTACCCTTATCATAACTACTGAGTCTTTGACGGAGTCGTAGATTCTCTCGGGTGCGGTGAGGTTCACGTTGTAGGTTTGCCCAGGATTCTGGTTTAATGTAAGAGACCTCAGTTCTTCGTCGAGCATCAGAATCTTCTCGTTTAGGGAGTCGAGCTTCTGGGATAGAATTTGAATCTCATTGTAGGCTGAACTTAACTGGGAATGGAGGGCGATAAACCCCAATCCTGAGAGAATACTCAGAATTAATGCTAAGGCCGCCAGACCATATAATTTACCGTTCATCTCCAGAGATAACCTATAAGAGAGTTGGAAATA
>QNXT01000311.1 GCA_003973505.1 Bacteroidota bacterium | reverse complement strand
TGGCTGTCCAAGCAAAAACACAATATACTGATTTGCAAGGCAACATACTTCTTTCCCCTATGATTGATGCAAGACGAATGGAAGTTTATAGTCAGTTTTTCGACAAGAACCTAAATGCCCTAAATGATATTAGCGCAATCATCGTGGACGAAGATACTTATAGGACTGATTTGGAAAAACAGCCTATTCTATTTTTTGGAGATGGAGCACTCAAATGCAAAGCCATAATAAACAACGAAAAAGCCATCTTTTTTGAAGGAGGCCTACCATCAGCAGAAGGAATGGCTCCTCTTGCTGAAAAACAATTTCAAGATAAAGACTTTGCGGATGTTGCCTATTTTGAGCCTTTTTACCTAAAGGATTTTGTTGCGGCCGTATCAAAGATTAAAGGATTGAAATAAAATACGTAGGTATTGGATTTTCATCATCTATATCTTATCAGAGACAACAATAAATTTCCTACATTCGTCGCTTAATTAAACAAAGCGTTTCTTAATATCAAAAAACCAATGAGTCAGAAAAAAACAACCAATTACTCAGCATTATACGCCTTAGTTGGGGTATTCTTCTTTTGGGGATTTATTGCCGCCTCCAATGGTGTATTTATCCCATTTGTAAAATCAAAATTCGATCTCTCACAATTCCAAAGTCAGCTCATTGACTCAGCCTTTTATTTTGCTTATTACATTGGGGCATTCTTACTATTTATTCTTTCGGTGGCAGGCAAAAAAGACTTACTCAATAGTTGGGGTTTTAAAAATGGTATCGTTTACGGACTAATGATTTCCGTGGTTGGAGCTTTTATGATGTTCCCAGCCTTAGCTTCAAACAATTTTGCATTCATTCTTGGTGCACTTTTTATTATAGGACTTGGCTTCTCACTTCAACAAACAGCTGCACAACCCTTTGCTATAGCTTTGGGTGATGAAACCACTGGCTCAAATCGACTAAACTTGGCAGGGGGTATCAACTCATTTGGAACAACCATCGGCCCAATTGTTTTTGCCTTAGCACTTTTGGGAACAACTAAAATGGATGAAAGCTTAATTAAACAATTAAGCATGTCCACAGTACAATGGCTTTATGTATTTGTTGGATTGGCATTTCTTACAGCAGGACTTTTGTTTAAGTTTTCGAAAAAACTTCCTGCTATGAAAAATGATGCCACTGTGGAGAATGAAGCCAAAGCCACAGGGCTTATTAGCTTTATCACAGTGGTTTTAATTGTTGTTTTGTCACTTATTTTTTACCAAAATACAGGCGAAGGGGTAAATCATGAAAGCCATATGGGATTATATCTTTTACTTATTGGCATTGGAACATTAGTTATAGGATTACTAAGTGCAAATCGCATATCAGCCAAAAATCAAGAAGGTTGGGGAGCCTTTAAATATCCACAATTGGTGTTGGGAATGATTGCTATTTTTACCTATGTGGGTATTGAAGTTACCATACAATCTAATTTTGGGGAATACCTCCGGCATTTGGATTTTACCATTTTTGGTAATACGCATCCCGGTGCATCTTATGAGCATTTTAAGCAAATGCTTCAAGCCAAAGAACTTGAGGGCTATTGGACAGCAATGACCCCTCTATTGATTTCATTATATTGGGGCAGCTTGATGATTGGTCGTTGGGCAGGAGCCATTTCCGCATTCAATATTTCATCGAAAGCGCGCAAAATGGCCTTGATTATTGTTCCCTATATCGCCTTTTTGGTAATTATTGGTTCTAACCTATTGGGTGGAGAAAATCCTCAGAATATTAAAACCATTCTACCTTACGCCTTTGTAATACTAATTCAAATTGCAGGTTTCTTTATGGGGCAAGACAAACCCGCACGTACACTTACTATTTTCGGCATATTGGGAATGACAGCTATGATTACAGGTATGTTTACAACAGGAAGCATTTCGGTATTCGCCTTTGTAAGTGGTGGACTATTTTGTTCGGTAATGTGGCCTGTGATTTTCTCACTTGCAATTCAAGGTTTAGGAAAATACACATCTCAAGGTTCTGCCTTTTTGGTAATGATGATTCTGGGAGGTGCTTTCATTCCTCCACTACAAGGAAAAATCTCTGATATTTTTAACATCTCGGTTTCCTATTGGGTTCCCGTTATTGGATTTGCATACCTTACTGTATTCTCAATTTTAGTGCGAAAAATACTACGCAAACAAGGTGAAGAAGTAGCCTAAAAATTCTCCTTATAGTAAGAGGCTAATTTCTTTTGCAAATTCTTCTTAGCACGATGAATCAATGATTCAACCGTAGAAAGTGAGACATCCATTACCTCAGCAATTTGTTTGTACGACAAATCGTCAAACTTATTCAAGTTGAAAGCAATTTGTTGATTTTTTGGCAAGGATTGAATGGCTAAGTGTAGCTCCTTGGTATGTTGCTGTTGCTCAAGAGGCGCATCAGCTAAGCCAAAAATAGAATCTTCCACGTCTAGATTTTCGTCCTTTTCGCCATAAAAAAAACGTTCAATACTTCGAACCACCGAATGTTTTTTATTATCACGTATGTGGTTTAACGACTTATTTACGGCAATACGATACAACCATGTAGAGAGTTTTGAATCACCACGAAATTTACTAATAGAACGATGCATCTCAATAAATACATCCTGACTAAGGTCTTCTGCACTCTGTCGATTTCCCACAAAACCCAAACAAGTATTGAACACAAGAACTTGATACTTATCCACCAATAGGCGAAAAGCTTTTTGATCTCCCGATATTACCCGCTCCAATAAATCCCGATCTACCATTTTATAAGCTTATCCTAGCATCAATCATTCTCGTAAATGGACACTATCTATTATAAAAACTTGTGTTCATTGGTTAAATATACACAAGTTAATCAGATGCGCGCACTTATCAAGAAAAAATTATATTATTATCATAGTAAATGGAACGAAATAGTGTTATTTTCGTAAGCAAATCCGATATTAAGATTAAAGAACAATTATTTGAATAAGAACCAAAACATATACCTTCCCATTATTGGCATTATACTTCTACTTATTGTAGGTTTACAAGCTAATGCTCAGCGGATTCCTAAATTTACCAAGGATGTTTTGCAAAACCCTCGCTCCTATGGTGAAAAATTTGAGCGACTTTTTAACCTAAATGAAATAAAACGTTTTGACCCTAGCCCAAAACAAGGTAAAGTAATTTTAGAAAACGGATATACCAAAGCGAAAATAAAAAATGCATCCGACTGGAAGCCTTATAATAAACATATTGTAGTAACTCAGATAGATGTTATTTACACAAAATACCCAAAGCATAAGGAATTTTGGAGAACGAATTATTATGATTTACTATCGCGTCGTATTCAGGAATTATTCAAGCTCGATTCCACATTGAACTCGACTGATTTTGAATGGAATATCGTATTACAAACCGACTGTAATAGTGAAGATGAAGCCAAAGAAATGTTTCATGGCATAAGCATTACCTATTTCGAATTAGACGATATGCTTGAGAAAGATGAGTCTGAAATTGACGAAACACCTGAACAAGATTCAAACTATTTTAAGAAAAACATTCTGAAAGTTCAGAACTTTATTCGTTCACAGGGAGGAATTGGTGACTCTATTGTGTATAAAGTATTTGATAGACACCCAGAGTGGAAGAATGCCCTTGTTGTAATGGATTGGACGGGTAGCATGTATCAATACGGAGCGCAAGCTGTTTTATGGCATACCACACATTTTGACAATAGTGGAATAAAAAATTTCGTGTTTTTTAATGATGGAGATAATACGCCTGACAATCGAAAAGTGATAGGCAAAACAGGAGGAGTATATTTTGCTCAAGCAAAAAACATTAACCGATTAACCAACACATTTTATCTCGTAAGCAAAAAAGGGAAAGGAGGCGACAACCCGGAAAATGATATAGAGGCAATAATAAGAGGAATTAATCGCTTCGAAAATTTTGATGAACTCATCCTAATTGCCGATAATAATAGTTGTATGCGGGACTTTTCATTAATCGCAAACCTTGATGTAAAGGTTAATATTATTGTTTGTGGTGCACGATATGGCATCAACCCACAATATATTAATCTTGCATATCTCACAGGGGGCTCTATTCATACTATTGAAGAAGATTTGTCGCACCTAAATAGCAAAGTAAAAAATAAAGAATTGGAAATTTGCAAGATAAAATATAAGCTTACTGATGAAGACCTTTTTGAAGTAAAGGATGAAATGAAGAAATTACGATATACTTCTTGTTCAAAATTCTCAACGCTCACACCTATAGATATGAATTCAGGACTTGAGTTTATTGATAAAAACGGGGGAATCACCGATTCAACGGTTTATAAAGTATTAAATCGACATCCTACTTGGCAAAATGCTATGGTGATAATGGATTGGACTCGTGGCATGTACACCAATAGTGCACAAGCTGTTCTTTGGCATAAACGCCATCCAAAAAGTTCTGGAATAGAGTATTTTATTTTCTTTAATGACGGGAATAAACTGGCTCCACGCAATAAGAAAATTGGTAGAACAGGTGGAATTTACACTTCGAAATCGAATAATATTCACCAAGTTATTCGACGCTTCGAATATGTTAAACGAAAAGGCGTTGGCGGCACAAATACGAGTGCCAATGATTTAGAAGCAATACTAACACAGATACGAAAACATCGTGACATTAAAAACATAATCTTAACGGCAGACAATTCCACTTGCATTCGTGATATAAAACTGCTAAAATATCTAAACACGCCCGTGAAGGTAGTTTTAAGCAATATCAATGGCCCAATAAATCCTCAATATATTAATTTAGCCTATCATAGTGGAGGCTCTTTACACACGCTTAAAGACGACTTCTATAATTATGTATTCAATTCATTAAAAGAGAGCAAACAGAATCTAATTATCAATGGTGTTGAATACCAATTAGACGAAACGGATAATTATGTTTTCGTAGAAAAAGAGTATCGCAAGAAAGATAAATGCAGTAAATACAAAAACGAGAATTTCTTTCAACGCATATTTAGCAATTAAAAAAGCCTGACTCAAAAAGAATCAGGCTCCATATTTTTTATTTAAATCTTTTCAAGAAAGGATGATAATCGCCCCGCAAACCAATAGGTCGCGAATTTCGAATATGATGGACAATCTCTATACTTTTCCGTGCATGCTCTAAACCAAAGCCCTCTCCTTTAAGAATATGTTCATAGCTAATAGTGTGTAGCTCAGTAAAACCGCCACTAAATTCTATTTCCTCACCATCAACAGTAATAGAACGGAAAGTGCGTTGTCCTTTAGCAACAATATCTGCTGGCAAATTCATATCATCCACACTTAAAAACCAACGCACTCGAGCGCGTTCCAGCTGTAAAAATCCCGCGGCTGTTTCCTCATCGGTATAATGTACAGTGTTGGTTTTTACATCACCAAAAATATAGGTTAGCATATCATAAAAATGCACCCCAATATTAGTTGCTACGCCACCTGATTTGGAATGATCTCCTTTCCAGCTAATAAAATACCAACGACCACGACTCGTAATATAAGAAAGGTCAATATCGTAAATCTTATCATCAGGTCCTTCATCAATCTTCTTCTTCAAATCAATAATTGCTTGATGATGGCGTAATTGTAAAATATTATAAATATGCTGGCCTGTCTCACGCTCAATTTCTTGAAGTGCATCAATATTCCATGGATTTAACACCAAAGGTTTTTCACAAATTGCATCAGCACCATTTCGTAAAGCCAAACGAATATGTGAATCGTGTAAATAATTTGGAGTACAAATGGATACAAAATCAATTTTTTGATCACCTTTTCTTCTTAATTTATCAAGGTGACGGTCGTAACGTTCTGTTTCAGTAAAGAAATCTGCTTCGGGGAAATAGCTATCAATGATACCCACGCTATCAAATTTATCCAAAGCTGCAACTAAGTTATTACCTGTATCCTTAATCGCTTTCATATGTCGTGGTGCAATATAACCTGCTGCACCAATTAATCCAAAGTTTTTCATACTACCCAATTTTGTGAACTTGATTATCCTTTAATTCGTACTTTTCATTACTCTCAGGACAAACAGCTATTCCTTTATCATCAAAATTCAAACGATGTCCATATTCACTCATCCAACCAATTTGTTTAGAAGGGTTTCCAACCACTAAAGCATAAGCAGGAACGGTTTTAGTAACTACAGCTCCTGCTCCAATAAAGGCATATTCTCCAATATCGTGTCCACAAACAATCGTTGCATTAGCCCCAATTGAAGCTCCTTTTTTCACTATTGTTTTCGAATACTGCCCTCTTCTATTTACCCCCGAACGAGGATTAATCACATTGGTAAAAACCATAGAAGGTCCTAAGAATACATCATCCTCACAGATTACACCTGTATATAAAGAAACATTATTCTGAACTTTAACATTCTTACCAAGAACTACATCTGGTGAAACCACAACATTTTGTCCAATATTACAATTTTCACCTAATGTACAATTTGACATAATATGAGAAAAATGCCAAATTTTAACTCCCGCACCAATATTACAGCCTTCATCAATGACTGCTGTTTCATGTGCAAAATACTTTTTTTCCATAATTTAATTTTTTAGAAATTCCAAAACATTGGAAGTAATATATTCTAATTGCTCCTTGGTTAACTCCGTATGCATTGGAAGCGATATAACATTTTCAGAAAGATACTCAGTTACAGGAAAATCTCCTTCGCTATATCGATCGCTTTTATAAGCCTTTTGCATATGCAATGGAACAGGATAATAAACCATCATAGGAATTCCTTTTTCGGCAAGATAAGACTTCAAAGCATCTCTATCAACTCCTTTGGTAACTAAGGTATACTGATGAAACACATGCGTAGATTTATTATAACGAACGGGAGTCTTCAATTTTTCACATTGTGCAAATGCTTGATCGTAAAAATCAGCAGCCTTACGTCTTGCATCGCAATACTCATCCAAATGTTTGAGTTTCACATCCAATATAGCTGCTTGAATACTATCTAAACGCGAATTAACACCCACATAATCGTGATAATAACGGACTTTCATACCGTGATTAACCACTGCTCGCAATTGCTCAGCTAGTTCATCATCATTGGTAAAAATGGCACCACCATCACCATAAGCACCTAAATTTTTTGAGGGAAAGAATGACGTACACCCCATATGACCAATGGTTCCCGTTTTCTTCTTTGTGCCATCATCAAATATATAGTCGGCTCCAATTGCTTGAGCATTATCCTCTATTACATATAAATTATGCTCTTTTGCAATGGCCATTATTTCCTCCATTGCAGCACTTTGTCCAAATAGATGAACAGGGACAATTGCTTTGGTTTTATCTGTAATTGCATTTCGTACCGCAACAGGATCAATATTATATGTATCCTTATCCACATCCACCAATACGGGAGTTAATCCCAATAAAGCAATCACTTCTGCTGTTGCAATAAAGGTAAATGAGGTTGTAATAACCTCATCACCTGGCTTTAATCCCAATGCCATCATAGCAACTTGTAAAGCATCGGTACCATTCCCACAAGGAATAACATGCTTCACATCAAGGTAATCCTCCAAATGCTTTTGAAACTTCTGAACAGCTGGGCCTTTAATGAAAGAGGTAGATTCAATTACCTCCATTATCCCAGCATCAACTTCTTCTTTTATCTTTTGATATTGACCTTTTAGGTCAACCATATTTATCTTATCCATCTAAATTTTGTTTTAACTAAAAAGTTTCTTCCACCATGATTTCTTTTCAGGCATAACATCCGATTCGGCATAATAATTACCATAACCATAGCCATAACCATAGCCATAACCATAGCCATAACCGTAGCCATAGTTACCATAGCCACCATACGTACGCTTATCAAA
Source organism: Bacteroidota bacterium (assembly GCA_003973505.1). The sequence continues at coordinate 5,740 of QNXT01000311.1, read as the reverse complement.
CTTAATATCATTAACAATCACACTAAGATTATTAATTTCTCCTTTTTTCACCAGTTCTTTAAGAGTTTCTAGAGCCGATTTGGTTGTATAGTTTTGGCGTACAACATATATTGAAGCATGTGAGCGCTTCATCATAAATATGGCATCAGTAACCAGTCCAATAGGCGGAGTATCAATTACAATTATATCATAAATATCTTTTAATTTTTCAAGAAGTTCATCCATCAATGGACCTTCTAAAAGTTCTGAAGGATTTGGAGGAACTGGTCCTGCAGTAATAATGTCGAGATTCTCATAATTTGTTTTCTGAACAATCTCGTCCAAACTAGCTCTACCAATAAAATAACTAGTCATACCCACACTATTATTGATAAAGAAATCATCAAATATTTTAGGTTTACGCAAATCACAGCCAAGCAATACGGTTTTCTTTCCAGATATTGAATAAATTGATGCTATATTGATTGATGTAAACGTCTTACCTTCTCCACTATATGTAGATGTAACTGAAATAACTTTTTGATGGGCATCTGGAGCTATAAATTGCAGATTTGTTCGAATTGAACGGAATGTCTCAGCAATAATCGATTTTGGCTTACTCAAAACCACGATATTACCTTCCTCTGGATAATGACCTACCCCACCAATGATAGGTATATCCACAGCAGCCTCTACATCTCTTTTCCCTTCAATTTTATCATTTAGGAAATCTTTAAGGAAAATAAAACCAATAGGAATTATCAAACCAATCAAGAATGCAATGGTATAATTAAGCGACTTTTTAGGAAATACCATTCTAGCCGTTCTCGCTTGGTCAATTATCATATAATCAGACATATTACCAGCCTGAGTAATCCCGCTTTCCATTCGTTTCTGTAATAGGAATGAATATATCTCCTCATTTACTGTATTCTGACGTTTTATATCAAGCAACTCTCTTTGTTTATTTGGCAGTTTGGATATTTCCCCTTGAACTTGAGCAATTTGATCATTAATACTTTTCATTTGCATTTTAGAAGCCTCCTCTATATTCTTAAGGTTTTCAAGTAAGGCTTGCTCAGTATTTTTTATCTTTCGCTCGATGGCAACCACTGCAGGGTTATTCTCTGTTGAAGTTGAAGCTAAATCATTTCTTTTCATATAAAGTTCATTCAACTTATTAACCAAAGTGACCAACATAGGATCCTTAACATTCATAATAGAAGGAGCCACCATATTTCGTTTTTTATCTGCGCCTTGCTCAATATAGTTCTTTAAGTAAGCATAGTACTTACCCTGTAATTCTGCCACCGCTTTTTGCCTGTCCAAATCATAAATTTGATCAAATGTTTTAGAGCTAACATCGGTAACATTCAAAATATGATTTGTTTCCCGATAAGTTTGCAAACGCTTTTCTGATACATGCAGAGAATCTGTAATACCATATAGCTGATCATCAATAAATCGTATAGCATTTTTGGATTTTGTATTCTTAAAATCTAAATTAGACTGAATATACATATTGGTTAATGCATTCACAAGCTTAACTGCCTGTCCCTGACTTTCATCCTTAATAGAAATAATCAGAACCGTAGCATCATTATGCATGGGTTTTACCTTAAATAATGAATTATACTTGGCAGCTAAATCATCTATTGAATTCATATAAAAGAAGAACTCTTTATCATCTTTATAGAAATCATTAAACTCCAGCGTAAAACTCGATATGGGGGTTTCTACTTTCTCCCCAAAGCGAAATACCTTATCCAATCCATTGGGCAAACTATCAATATCATCCGATTTTTTTTCTGTTCTAAAATCATACAGTGAGATGCGTTCGATAGGCTGCACCATTAATCTGTATTCTTTATCAGAAATAATTACCACATCAAATTTAACTCCTACAGCTTGTAAGTGACTCGTATCAATAACCACAGTATAAGGATTATTATCGAACATCTGATTAGTTCGAATCTGTCCATATCGAAAATAGGACACCTGCCAATCCATTGTTTGCATGGCTTTCCTTGTAATATCATAAGAATGTAAGATAGCCATCTCATTTTCAATATTAACAGGCTGTTTAAACATTGAAGCTGGATTAAAAGGATTGATATCCTGATTATCAGTCATGATAAGCACCTTTGATTGTGCTTCATAATCAGGGTCAGCATAAGTATTAAAAAAATATGCTGCTGCAACAGTTATAAATATACTTAAAACAAACAATTTCCAATAGCTTAAAGCCATGAAAATTATTTTTTTTATATCGATACTTTCTTCTTGAAAGTTATTAAAATTCTGATTTTCTTCCACTTTAGTAAAATTAGATGGTTCTTATTAAAGACATTAAGGCAATAAATGTTGTAATCGTACTCAATATTAACACGTAGGGAAATTGTTCAAATCCCCAAGTCTTCGCATTTAGTGATTCAACATAAATCACATCATTTGGTAATAAATGAAAGTACTCTGACTGTAATACATTCTTATCAAGAAGATTAACAATGTAAATATTCTCCTTTCCTTTATCCTTCCTAATAATCATTACCCTTTCACGATTACCGTAAGATGTCATATCACCAGAAAGCGCCAATGCTTCAAAAATATTCAGACGAGAAACATAAGGCGTATAGCGCCCTGGTCTTTTCACTTCACCAATAAGTGTAACTCTAAAGCCCGAAAGTTTTAACACCACTGAAACCTGAGTTAAATAGGTTTTAAGGCTTTCCTCAATTGCTGCTCGAGCTTCTTCAATCGTTAAGCCTGCAATCATTATTTTCCCTACAACAGGCAGTTGAACATAGCCTGAATCAGAAATTGTATGACCATTCAGATACACACTAATATCGCTATTCATCTGATTCTGTTGACCTGCTCCATTAAAGAAAGCATAGGTATTTGGATCAAGACTATTGACCTGAATATAGACTTCATCATTCGGCTTTAGATGGTAATTCAAATCTAAAGTATCCGATTTTGTTGTATCTACTTGACTGTTTTCTACCTCTTGCAAATAGCGAAGTTTCTTTTGTGGAATACAAGAAACCATACTCATTAACACTAAGAAAGTAAGCAACTTAAAAACACTAGGGGTATAGGTTTTGATATTCATATTTTTATTGTTGATTATAATCGGGCAAATTTACAATATTTATTAGAAATTCCTAACATATAAAAATAATATATTTAATGAAAAATATAGATAAATCAAGCCTTTCACATATTTCTTTTATACTACCTTTGTCGAAATAAGTTGTTTTAAAATAGCATAAAACACCCTATGAATAAACAAAACTCTTTTTATTCCCCTTTTATTTTCTCACTATTACTAATAAGTGGAATTATAATAGGTTATTCCCTTAGTAGTAATCATTCTACCTATAGTCAGTTTGGTGGCTTTAATGAACAATCAAAAATAAATGAAGTTCTGAAGCTTATTCAAACAGACTATGTAGATACGGTAAATGAACAGAAATTAATTGAAAATAGTCTTAATGATATCTTACATAATCTTGACCCCCATTCCACTTATATTCCCAGCAGCAAATTTCAAAATATCGCTGAAGAGATGTCTGGAGATTTTGAAGGAATCGGTATTCAGTATCGAATTATTAAAGATAGTTTGGTTGTTATCATGCCCATAAGCGGGGGCCCTTCAGATAAAAAAGGCATTCGTGCTGGTGATCGAATTGTAGCTGTTGATGATAAGAATATCACTCAAATAAAAATTACGAATGATACAGTTATGCGGCTTCTAAAGGGGCCAAAAGGTTCGAAAGTACAATTAACTATTTTTAGGCCCTCCATAAAAAAGTTTTTAAAATTTACAATCAAAAGAGATAAAATACCTGTTTATAGCATCGACATTGCATATATGCCTAAAACTACCATTGGATATATCAAAATAAATCGATTTTCTGCCACAACCTATGATGAGTTTGTTAGCAAAACGGAAATATTAAAAGCCAAAGGGATGAAAAAATTAATCATCGACCTTAGGGATAATGGTGGTGGCTATTTAAGAGCGGCAACAAATTTATGTAATGATTTCCTGGGCGATCAGGCCGAAATAGTATCAACAATTGGAAAAAATAGACAGAAAGAAATCATAAAAGCAAATAGTGAGACCCGATTACAAAACACCGATCTAATTATTTTAATAAATGAATATTCTGCATCAGCTAGTGAAATCGTTACGGGAGCCATTCAAGATAATGACAGAGGAATAATCATTGGAAGGCAATCATTTGGCAAAGGCTTAGTACAGGAGCAAATAGAGTTCAGAGACAAATCGGCCATCCGATTAACTGTAGCACGATATTACACTCCTTCTGGACGTTGTATTCAAAAGTCTTATGCTAAGGGCTATAAAGAGTATGGAACAGACTTACTAAAAAGATATTCCAATAACGAACTAATCAACCCCGACAGCATCCACTTTGCCGATAGCCTAAAATATTACACAAAATCGGGTAGGCTTGTATATGGAGGTGGTGGCATTATGCCCGATATCTTTGTCCCCATCGACACCAACCATCTTTATACCTACTTTAATAAAATAACTGATCAAGGTTTAATTTATCAATATTCATTTAATTATATTGATGGAAAACGTGAAAAACTTATTTCCAAGTATAAAACTCCTGATAGCTTCATTAAAAACTTTACCGTTAGCACGAAGATGATCTCTGATATTATTGACTTAGCCAATAAAAAAGGTATTCCTTTTGAAAAAGAATCTTTTTTATTTAGTAAACCCCAGATTCAAAATCGTTTGAAAGCATTTATTGGAAGAGGTTTATTCGATAATGAAGCATTTTACCCCATACTTCTCATGCAAGATAAAACATTCCAAAAAGCTATTGAAGAGTTTGAAAAATAACTATTCGGAAGGTAAATCCACAATGACTGTATAATCTATGGATTCTAAACTTACAAGGAATTTCCTTTTTCCACGAATTTCTTTTACATGCCCCTTCATTCCAATAAATGGTCCTGTTTGAATTTCAAGCTCAGAACCCAATTCTATTTTTTGTGTAGAAACCTCAAAGGTTGTTTCAGTGGTTAATAGTTTCTTAATAATATCAATATGTTGCTGACGAATAACTGCAGGCTTACCAGCATATCGCACATAAGTTACAATACCTGGAATTTGCAATACATTCAGAATTTCGTAGGGAGCAATTTTTACGAATATGTAAGAACGGAATAAAGGTTCTTCCACCCATTTTTTTCGCTGTGTCCACTGCTTAAGCACTCGCTCTAATGGAAGATAAGGCTCAAAACCATCCTCAAAAAGACGATCTCGAACCTTCTTTTCATGACGTGCTTGCACATAAAACACATGCCACTTTTTTTCTATTTTTCTTTTAATGGTTTCCACTTTAACCAAATCTTTAGGCTCAAAATCAATAAAACACACCTCCCAATATGAGAAGTGTGTTTTATAAATATTTATTTCATAATAAGACTATTCAACCGTAACTGATTTAGCTAAATTACGAGGTTGATCCACATTACATCCACGATAAACAGCAATGTAATACGATAAAAACTGCAATGGAATAGTAGCTATAAACGGCACAAACAACTCTTCCACACAAGGTATTTCTATCGAATGATCCGACATTTGTTTCACTTCACTATCACCCTCTGTGATTATGGAAATAATTTTACCTTTCCGTGCTTTTACCTCTTGTACATTACTTACAAGTTTATCGTAATTCCCTTTCTTAGGAGCAATGACTACCACAGGCAT
>QNXT01000023.1 GCA_003973505.1 Bacteroidota bacterium | reverse complement strand
CCATTGGCACTCATTTCTTCGGCAATCTGACTTACAATAGGTCCTTGTATTTTACAAGGCTTACACCAATCGGCCCAAAAATCGACCAATGAAACCCCTTTTTGAGTATATACTTTGAAGTTTTTATCGTTGAGCTTAATCAGCTTTGCGCTCTCCACATGATTCTCATTCAATGCCGGGGCAAACATTTTGTATCGACGATACATAAATACGCCCAAAACGAGCACTACCACACTAATTCCTATAATCCAATACATAGTTTTGTTTTTAATTTTTTGCGGTGCGAAAATACTGAAAGTTTTGACTGCTTATGCTTAAAACAAAACTTTAGTTTAGTCATCGGATGACTTATGTAAAAAATCCTCCGGCCAAATTGCAATCAAACGTTACCCTAAATATGAAGTCTAACCTCTAGCAATTTGCCCACCTCTTTTTCCAAAGGAGGAGTTGCTAAAGCGTTAAATATTTTCTATTTTGAAGGATAGATTAGTTCCTCCTTTTTCAAAAGGAGGTGTCAGTTTTACAAATATTTCCCATTTGAAGGATAATTTTGAATAAAACTGACGGAGGATTAGATTATTAATAAAATCCTCCGACCAAATTGCAATAAAAAAATACCCTAAAAACGTAAATTTGTCTTCGCAATTTGCCCACCTCCTTTTCCAAAGGAGGAGCTGGTATAGCATATAGAGTTTATGTTTTGAAGGGTAATCTAATTCCTCCTTTTTATTTCGACTAAGCTCAGTATAAATGCAAAAGGAGGTGTCAGTTTAGAGGGGATTTTCTAATTGAAAGAGTAGGTTTTGTTCTAAACTGACGGAGGATTAGATATTCAGCTTAGTTATCGGAAGACTTCAAGTCATCCGATGACTTAGCTGTAATTAGCTTATCCCACCATTACCGATTCCTTTGCGTATTGGTAGTTACGGCTAACTACTCGACGACTTAAAATCATGGCGATTGACAGTACGCCCACCCGCCCAATAAACATCGAGGAAATAATTATGGCCTTTGATACATCAGATAGTTGAGGTGTAATCCCTGTGGAAAGTCCCACTGTGGCAAAGGCTGAGAATTCTTCGAAGGCTAATTTGAGAAAGTCGATATTGGGCTCGGCAATGCTGAGCATAAAAATAGATGTGCTGATAACGGCTAATGCAAATAAAATAATTGAATAGGCTCGATTGACAATGCTATAAGGAATGGTTCGCTTAAAAAAATCGACATAGTTTTTACCTCGAATGGTTGCAATACTTGCTTTTATCGCTACTGCAAAAGTGGTTATTTTTATTCCTCCACCTGTTGAACCAGAACCTGCTCCAATAAACATCAATAGCATAAATAGCATTAGAACGGGTGTAGAGAGTAAACTCATGTCAACGGTGTTAAAACCTGCAGTTCGAGTGCTTACCGATTGGAAAAAGGCGGTTAAAATCTGGTCGCTAAGGTCTTTATTTACAAGTGTAGTATTCTGTTCAAGAAAGAAGAAAGCCACTGTTCCTGTTGTTAGTAGTATTATGGTCATGCGAATGCTAATACGGGTCATAACGCTATAATCTTTCCACCGAAAGCGAAAACGTTCTCGAATCTTGCTCACCCCAAATACATCTTGTAATACAAAAAACCCAAGCCCCCCGGCAATTACCAGAACGGCGATAACCAATTGAAATGCCACCATGTTTTGTATTCCTATTTGGTATAAGTTGTCGCTAAATAGTGAGAATCCTGCATTGTTAAATGCTGATATGGAGTGAAATACTGAGGAGAAGATTCGCTCGCCCTGACTGTTAAAAGGAATTGTTCCCCATGAAAAGTAAAGTAATACTCCACCCATTACTTCAATATAAATGGTCCATTTTAGGATGTTGCGTAATAAATTCCGGGTGTCGGACAATTGGTCGGCACTTAATAAGTCTTTTAATATGGATTGGTACTTCAATCCGCCCATTTTTCGTGAAAGTATGGCAAAAAAAGCGGCAAATGAAATGATATTAATACCACCTAACTGTATAAGTAATAGTATAATAATTTGCCCTTTAGTAGTAAAAAAAGTTCCTGTGTCCACCACCGTTAAACCGGTAACGCAACTGGCACTGGTGGCAGTAAATAGGGCGTCGAGAAATCGTAGATTATGATGTACTGTCATCTCAGGCAACATAAGCAATCCGGCTCCTCCTAAGATTAATATCACAAATGAGAGTACCAGGAGTTTTGCAGGGCCGATATTGATTTTACTTATACGTGGAGCGGTTTCGCGCAGCTCCCAAAGAGCGATTAGTAAAAAATAAACTTGAAATACTAATAAACTATGGTTTTTAACAAACACTTTCAAATTCTGAAAGAATAAAAGTTCGTCGAAAAATAAAGGGGAAATGGCATCAATAAAAAAGAGTAATAATACCAAGCCCTCCAGCCATCGCTCTTTAATAAAACGAAGAGGGTGAAAATCGTAGAAAATGACAATCAAAAAACGAAGTAAAAAATAAACCAAACTTGATCGAACAAGAATCGTATTGAACTGTATTGAGGCCTCTGTTTTAGGAAATCCATAGAAATAGACTACTCCTCCAATTACGATAATCATTAGCCAAAGACTAATATGCCGCAAAACGTGGAGTACGAGTTCTTTTGAATCGAAAAGCGAAATATTAACTCGTTCTCGGAATTTCGATAGCCAACCGCTCATAGTATCAACTATTAATTTCGATTAGTCTTAGGAAGTCTTTTTCTCGTCCAAAAATCACCAATTGATCATTATCTTGAATAATCGTATCAGCCTGAGGAACTCCGGTAATATGTACTATTTCCTCACCATTATCATCTTTAGAAGGGAATTTACGTTTAATGGTTATTAGGTTAATTCGGTAGTTTTTCCTTAGCCCAATTTCATCTAAACGTTTTCCAATTAGGTTTGTAGGAGGGTTAATTTCTGCAATAGCATATTCGTCGGGCATTTTCATAAAAGAAAGTAAACTGGGGTTGAGTAATTGCTCTGCAACCACAGCCCCAACAGCAAATTCAGGTTGAAAAATCTCTTTTATTCCCAATCGTTGAAGAATTAGCTTATTGGCATGACCCTTAGCACGAGCAATAATTCTAGGAACTTTGAGCTCCATTAAATTTACTGCGCATAAAAGGAGGCTTTCGAAATCTTCACCAATGGAAATGACAACCGCATCAAAATCTTGAATGCTTTGAGAAGCTAAAGCTTTTTTGTCTGTGGCATCCATTGCTACGGCATAAGTAACTTCCGACGAAATATAATCTACTCGATCAGGATTGGCATCAATGGCCATTACTTGAGCTCCCTTTTCGGATAGGGATCGTGCAATGGCTTCTCCAAATTGCCCCAATCCAATTACTGCGAACTGTTGATCTTTCATATTTCCCTATTTTAATATCACGAAAGTACAAGAAAAATCTGAAATAGAAGCTTAAATAAATTTATGATAACGAAGATAACACTGGGTAATTTATGTGCTGAAAAGCAATATTCATCATTTTATTTTATAATTTAGCCAAAACGAATTAATTATGATGATGCAAACCATTTTAGGTTCGGGAGGAGCCATTGGACGAGAGCTGGCAAAAGCCTTAACTCAATATACAAATGAGATTCGATTAGTAAGTCGTAACCCACAAAAGGTGAATGATCAAAATGAATTAATTTTAGCAGATTTGCTTAATGCCAACGAAGTATTTAAAGCTGTTGAGGGCTCATCAGTAGTTTATCTTACAGTGGGGATTCAATATAATGCAGCTGTTTGGGAAAGAGATTGGCCAATAATTGTTTCCAACGTGATAGAGGCATGTAAACAGCATAATTGTAAGCTCGTTTTTTTCGATAATATTTATATGTATGATGCGAACTATCTTGATGGTATGACCGAAAAAACACCGATCAACCCGTGTAGTAAAAAAGGTAAGGTTCGTGCCAAGATTTCTCAAATGATTTTAGGCGAAATAGCCACAGGAAGTTTAACTGCCTTGATTGCTCGCTCAGCAGATTTCTATGGGCCAGGCATTGAACAAAATTGCATGCTTACCGAGTCGGTTTTCAAACCCTTGAGCTTAGGTAAAAAGGCAAATTGGTTGATGTCTGTGAAGTATAAACATTCCTTCACTTATACTCCCGATGCAGGAAAAGCTACGGCTTTACTTGGTAATAGTGATGATGCTTATGGTCATATTTGGCATTTGCCAACAGCCAAAAATCCGTTTACAGGAAAACAATGGGTGGAAGAAATTGCCAAAGCATTGAATACAAAACCTCAATATATGGTGGCTCCAAAATTTGTAGTTAGCATTATTGGTTTGTTTATGCCCATAATGAAAGAGATTAAAGAAATGCTTTATCAATACGACCGCGATTATGTGTTTCATAGCGATAAGTTTGAATCTCGATTTGAAATGAAACCAACAAATTATATTGATGGAATTAAGGAGATTGTAGAAAAAGATTATCGCTGATAAACCCGTCGCAACCAAATAGGTAAAACGATACTACCAATAATCAAATAGGAATAATAGCTGAGCAATCGCCAGCCCAGGGCAATCTCATTGCCAAAACCATTCATAAACTCACCCAAAAACTTAGGAAGCATAAACTCGGCCACACCACTACCGCCTGGTGTGGGACTAATAAGTAGAATCACCCACATTACTAGTTGGCGGGCGTAAATTAGAAATTGATCTCCGCCCTCAACTAATACAAGTATCAAGGCATTAATCACCAAAAATCGAGCTGTCCAAGAAAATAGCGTTGAACCAAAAGCTTTAGCCCAAAAACCAAAGTTCTTTCCTCTCATTTCCTGGGATGTAATTACGATTTCTTCACCTGTTTTTATGGCTTTCTTTTTCCATCGCTTAAGCAATTTTGTACTAAATAATTTCTCCAAAATATTTTTGAAAACATGAGGTTTGAAGAAAATGGCAAAGGTGATGATGGAAGTTAATAACAGAATAAATCCATAACCAATCACAAAAATAGTTTGGGTAGGGAATTTCCCAAAGCTAAACAGATTGAATTCGGTATTGATAAAAAGCTCATTGAAACCCACAAAAAGAAACAATAAAGGTACCATCACAATGTAAAACATCTCGTCGAGCAGTGCTGTAATCATCACGATGGCAGTGGCTTTGCCGGTGTTGTTAATTTCTTTATTTACAATATAAAGTGCTACTGCCGAGCCGCCTACTACGGATGGGGTAAGAGCGGAGGCAAACTCCCAAAGCATAATGGTTTGAAAACTATGCCGCCAACTGATTTTTTTATCGGTCAGCAAACGAATGCGATACATATAGGCAATATCACGAATGGCTTCTAAAATAACGGCTAATGCAAGGAATAAAATAGAGCGTAAAGTCCAATGTACATTCTCGTAAGAGTCGGCATCAAAATCTTTTGCCATCATATAAAAACTTACAGACATGCCAATAAGCACTGCAATAATGATGCGTGCGGGTGTAAAAACTTTTGATATTTCGTTGGGCTTTTTGATAAAACAAAACTAAATATTTTTACTGTGATTGTAACAAATTATTATTTAGACACTATCTTGCTTTGGCATTTTTCGCAATAAAATAATTATTTACCTTTGCCCACGTTAAACACAGATATCGCATCAATAGCAAAACTATGACTCAGAAAGAATTAAAAGCCGCCTTTGAAAAGTTTAATGATTTGAATATCCTTATTATAGGAGATGTTATGGTCGATGCCTATCTGTTTGGTACGGTGGATCGTATTTCGCCTGAAGCTCCTGTGCCTGTGGTTTCGGTTACCGGCCGCAATAGCAGAATGGGAGGTGCAGCAAACGTTGCACTTAATGTGAAAGCATTGGGTGCAAACCCTATTTTATGCTCAGTAGTAGGCAAAGATGCCCGAGGAAAAGAGTTTCAAGACTTGATGATTAAAGAGGGCTTGATTACGGATGGAATTCAGGTAAGCAATCACCGCCCTACCACTACAAAGTTTCGCGTTGTGGGAAATAATGTGCAAATGCTACGTGTAGATGAGGAAAATACGCATCCTATTAGTAGTTATGAGGAACGCCCTTTGATAAAAAAAATCCAAAAGATTATTGACTCTACCAAGATTGATGTGATTATTCTTGAGGATTACGATAAAGGTTGTATTACCCAGAATATTATAGAGTTTGTAACTGATATTTCGGAGAAGTATAATATCCCTGTTACGGTGGATCCAAAACGTCGCAATTTTGGTTTCTATAAAGATTTAACTCTTTTGAAACCCAACTTCAAAGAATTAATTGAAGGCGTGGGTGTTCAGATTGAAAGTGGTGATATTCAAGCTATAAAATTTGCTATGTTGGATTTGATGAAACGCAATAATATTAAGATTGGAATGGTGACACTGTCAGAACATGGTGTGTTGATATGCGAACGAAATACGCAAAGACATTTTCCTGCCATTGTGCGTAATATCGCGGATGTGTCGGGTGCAGGAGATACGGTAATTAGTACTTTATCTTTGGCGATGGCTGCAGGTTTAAGTGTTCAATCATCTGCTTTATTGGCTAATCTTGCAGGCGGATTGGTTTGCGAATCGGTTGGTGTAATACCCATTGATAAGAAACGATTATTAAAAGAAGCCTTTAGCGTTTTGAAAAAAGTATAATGAAAACCCTTTATTTTATTTCGTCCATTATTCTTTTACTGTTTTTAACTTCTTGTCAGAAATCTATTTTTTCTGAAAGGGAGAAATCCTTGTTTATTTCACCAAATTTTGGAGAGGATCTCAATATTGATTCCCTTAGAACATTGGAAGATTTGATTGTACATCTTGATGATATTTACTGTGAAAACTATACGGTGGATAAGTGGCCCGTTTTGTATTTTGACTTGGAGCATAAGAAGTTAGTAAATCCAAGTCGGGGAAAGAATATTATTCCCATTGGGATTGAGCCTTCACCTTGTCCCAACTTAATGTTTGAGTATGATTTTTCGCGCATTTTGGAAGTGGTAAAAGATGGGTATAATCTGGAAGTAGAAGAGCAAAGAATAGAGCCTGATAGTTTAACGAAATATATTTCAAAACAATATTTGAACTTTGGAACAGATCCAAAGTATTCTCCCAGTCCCGAGAATAATGGAATTTGGTTAATCACAAATAAAGATGATAAGCTTGAAAATCTAAATAAATATATATGGCAAATTCTTGATGGATATGTAATTATGGCAAATCAATATGCGATGATTGTGTATAGGAAAACATTGGATGATTTGTCGGAAAAGGAATTTGCTGATTTGAAAAAGGTACTGTCTTTTCATCTTTCATTTAAGTTTAGCGATGAGCCACCACGAATAATTAATGAACTTCAATAGTTTTTCAAGCCCATGATTGCCTTAGCTAATACACTATCTCGCATAAAACAGCGTCTTTTGGAAAAAGATATGCTTAAACATTGGCAATATCTGGTTTTGGCAAGTGTTATTAGCTTTTTTGGAGCCATCTTTTGGGCTTTTTTGAGCATGGTTTACGATGTGGAATTTGGGATTGTAGCCGTGCTTATTGGTGCCATTCAAGGTCTGTTAGCCTATGTTTATATGGAAGAAAGGGGTGATCCTCGACTTATATTCTATTCTTTGGTTTTCTCATTAATGAGTTTTTTTCTGGGGAAATATCTTCTCTTTGTGCATTATTACGATTGGATTTTAAGTGGCGTGGTTGATAAAAGTGATGTAAATTTCTCATTACTACTTTTTTATCTTCGTGTTATTTCTTACGATAGTATTGGTCAATTTGTTGACTTCTTCAAATCAAATTATACAAGCTACGATATCCTATGGATTGTATTGATTGTCGCCTCCAGCCTGGAATATCTTTTGTTTTATGGTAATCAGCATAACGACAATAATCCCCCATCACAGAAGAAATCAGGTCGAAGAATCGAAAGGCGATTTACGGGTCAGCAGTTTTAGTAAAGCGTGTATGCATTAGCACATTGAGGCATTATAAAAAAGCATATCTTTGCCCACCGAAAATTGAAGTTAATCATCAAGACATAAAGCATTGAGTAATAAAGCAAATTTAAGCCCCGAGCAAGCTAAGAAGAAAGAAGAAGTGCGTGATATGTTCAACAGTATTGCGCATCGTTACGACTTCTTAAATCATTTTCTTTCATTTGGAATAGATTATTATTGGCGAAGAAGGGTGATGAAAATCCTTAAGCGACTAAAACCAGAGCGTATTCTTGATTTGGCAACAGGTACTGGCGATTTGGCTATTTTGGCAGCTGATGCAAAACCAAAGGAGATTGTGGGGGTGGATATATCCTCAGCTATGTTGCATGTGGGGAAAGAGAAGATTCGTAAACGTGGGCTACAAGATTTAATTCGAATGGAGCAGGGGGCTGCCGAAGAATTACCAACGCAGGATAATTATTTTGACCTTGCCATGGTTGCTTTTGGAGTACGTAATTTTGCCGATCTCAAAAGAGGATTGAAAGAAATAAATAGAAGCCTTAAGCCGGGAGGCACATTGATTGTTCTTGAGTTTTCACATCCTACAGGCTTGATGAAACCTTTATACAGCTTTTATTCGAAAAACATACTTCCTACAGTGGGGCGTATTGTGTCGAAAGACCCGGGTGCTTATACCTATTTGCCCGAGTCGGTGGCGAAATTCCCCAGTGGAAAAGACTTTGATGCCATTATGAAAGAATGTGGTTTTGTGGATACAAAAATGGAGCCGCTCACATCAGGTATTTCTACGATTTATACGGGTAAAAAAGCAGCAGTATAAAAACTTTTTGAATAAAATATTATCTATTATTTGACGTTAATAGGACAAAATAGAATTATGCAACGTAGCTTATTAATCGGTTTGTTTTTCATATTTGCATTTGTGAAGGTGGCAGATGCTCAAGTGTATCCTAAGAATTTACCAAAATACGATCGTAAGAATTGGCACTTTGGTTTTACATTGGGGATGAATTATATGGATTTTGTTATTCACCCTGTTGATCAGCCAAATTATAATGATACCTTGATGGTTATTCAACCTTTGGCAAGTCCAGGATTTAATATTGGAATTGTTGCCAATAAAAGATTAACAACCTATCTTGATCTTCGCTTTGTACCTACCTTATCGTTTGGCGAGCGAAGTATTAAATACATTATTAAGGCTGGGCCTGGCGAAGAAAAAACCTATATCAAGTCGGTTGAGAGTACCTATATCGATTTTCCTTTGACATTGAAGTATAAATCAAAACGACTGCCTGGAGCGTGGAATAATTCGCGTGTATATGTATTGGGTGGTGTGCGATATAGCCTTGATTTAGCTTCGCAAAAAAAGAAAAAAGGAGTAAACGATGAGGTTGTTATAAAATTGAATCCCCATGATTTTATGGGGACGGTGGGTGTAGGTTTTGATTTTTTCTTGCCTTACTTCAAATTTGGTATCGAGTTGCAAATGGCATACGGCGTGCTCAATTTGATGAGTAAAGAGCCAAATATCTATAATACCAATATCGACAGGATGAATTCAAAAATGGCGTGGATTACACTCACTTTTGAATAAACTACTTCCTACGTTTACTAGCTATTTTTATTCCTCATCCAAATTCATCATGGCTTTCTTTTCTGCTTTCTCAGGGAAAACGAAGTTTACGCCCAGATGGATATTCGTGTATTTAACAATTTCGGGCATAAAAGCACCAAGGATATTGTCAGAAACAAGATAGAATTGTAATTTAGAGATCCGAGCGGCTAGCCCAAATCCAATGTTTGCATAACTTTTATTGGCTATGGTATAACTTCCAATAACACTTAGATTTTTACCCAGGTCTTGATTAAATGAAATAGTAAATGAAGGATTTACAATATTGTCAAATATGGCAATGCGTGTCATAACCCCAACATTAGAAGATTTTGAAAGCTGATAATTTGCCGATAAATAAATTTTTGAAGAGAGTGCAACATTAAAAGCGTCATGTGTCTCTTTTAGTTCGAAAGTGTTGATAATTGAATCTTTAAGCTCTTTCATTTTATCCTCACGTTCGCTGCTGCTTAATCCTTGAAGTTCAACTAAATCAACACCTTTATAGGTAAATTCTGCATTGTCACTTGAATAGTTCTTTAGCCAACGGTCGTAGTTAATCCATCCTAAATCCAATACACTGGCAGCAAAAGTCATTTTGTCTAATTTGTAGTTTGCTCCAAAATCAAAAGCCATTCCCACGTTTCCGCTGTACATAAGATAATCAGTTGTAGTAATGCGTTGATCTTCCATGTCGGGAAGGGAGGTATTCACTAAAATATTTGATTTTATGTCTAGATTGTAGTTATCTTTTAAGGTGGTTATAGAACCGTCCATGCGCTTTGTGTCGATAGCAGCTTTGCCATAAAGCAGTTTTACGTGTGTGCCAATGCTTAAGTTATCATTTACTTCGTAGGCAAGACCCACTGCATATTCGCGATAATGCTGAGCCTTAATTCCCATGCCATTTATTTCAACCGTTTCCCCAACCTTATCGGCATTTCCATGCACTACTAAGTCCATAAATTCTTTGCTATATCTGAAATTTACATCAACAATTTCTGAGATGGATCCATTGATATAGAATTTATTAAGTCGAAAACCCACATTAAGTATTTGTGTGATATTATGCATATAAAGGGCATTCTTATCGTCTAGGGAATTGATGAAACCATCAAAATCCATTACGAGCGAGTCATCAGCTCGGGTATAAAACACATCATCATATTTTGGCCCGGTAGTACTAAATCCAACTTCTTCGGATGATAGCATTGGGAATCCAAAATGGAATTTATAATTTGGAATAAAGGCTGGATTATATAAATTCGTTTGAGGCACTACTTTTAAGTTATACAAACTATTGTCGTATTGAGCCATTGCGGTTTCTGGAAAAAGGCTAACAAATAACAACGTCATGCCAAATAATCCAAGAATAATATTTTTTCTTAAGTTTGTCATAATCATCGTTTTATTAGAAGTTATTAGTATACTTAGCCTTGGCTGAGAGCTCAAAATAAACGCCATTATCTGAGTAAATCTTTACTACACTCGTTCCTGCATTGGTGGTTGAGGAATGGGTTTCGATAAGTAATTTACGTGCTTTCTTATAATTTTCAAGCTGATCGGGAGTGAGGGTTACATAGGTTGTGTTTTTCACGCCTGATGTTACCCTATAGTCCGGGGCTCCGCTAACAGGTGCTGCATCCAGTATCTTTCCTCCAGAGTCAAAAATAGAATCTATTACATTGTATAAAGAGTCGGTCATATAAACCTGCATAGTAACATCTGTAGGGAAACGGTTGATTGTTTTTAGTCGGAGTGTTACTTTTTCCACACCATAAGTATCCGTTTCGTCATCACCTCCTTCAAGGTTTGTTGTATCCCGTAGTACAAAATTTAAGGCTCTGCCATATAATGGGAGTTCAATCTTCAAATCAACAGTTATATGGCTGGTATCCAATACGAAATTATCAATTGGAGTTCCTTGAGGATTGGTTTGAACAACACCTTTGAAAACAAACTTATGAGGGTTTAACTGTATGATATTTTTAACATTCGAATTATTCGAATTGAAAATAAAATGCGTAGTGTCAGCGTACCCAATTTCAGTAAAATCGGGATAACCTATATTCAATGTTGGTAATAATGTGCTAGTAAAGTTCACCTTTTGTCCATCACGTTCAGCATATAATTCTGTAAATGTAATATTAGCTGGTAGGCCATAAGAATTATTTAGAGTAATGGTCAAACGTGGATCTTCAGCAAAAATAGCTCCTGCCATTTGGTCGTCGAAAAGGTCAATGATTACTTCATTTTCGTCAATGTCAATATTATGTTGATGGAAATAACCCATTACCAAATAGTATTTTAAGTTCGTAATCTTTTGTTTTACTTTATAGAAATAGGGCGAATTATTAGGATTGTTTAATTTCGTTGCAGATATTTTTATGTCTTGCTCAATAAAACTAGGCTGACCAGCTGTTCCTCCAGAAAGTACGAGGTAGTAATCTTTTAAGTTTATGGAAATGCTTTTTGTTGTTGTGCTGTTTCCAGTGTATTTAAAATCTAATTTTTTATGAAATGGGATTCCGCCCTTAGTTAATTTGGGGATGCTAATTTCAATATAACTATCGTGATTAAGGTCTGTTGTAATTGTAAATTCTAAGGTTCCGCTTTTAAATAATATACTGTCGATATGCTCATTGGTGTTTCCACTAAACTCAGCATGATAGTTTAGGTTAACACTTACACTATCGCCTACGGGTAGGCCTGGAGGAATTATAAAGTTGATAGTAGTGTCATTATTCTGATCGGGAATAGAAATAACCTCATCGCCAATACTACTAATTTCATTTTTGGAATAGATTACACTTAAAAAACCATTGGGGTCTTCCTGCCAGGTTTTTTTACTTCCTTTCACAAAATCAGCCATAGTCAGGTTTCCGTAAGCCAATGGGGCAACAAATTCAGGGCTCCATTTCCCTCCGGCAATTTTATCTATTTTCAATCGGTCTTTAATGCACGATTGTGTAATAAAAATGGTAAAAAACAATATGGATACAGTTGTGAGAGATAGATATTTTTTTAAATATCCTCCGTTAAAGAGTGCAGTTTTCATACGTTCAAGTTTTTTATTAATTAAGTGGTGCCTGAAAAATATATAGTAATTAGGGTTGCAAAACAATAGTCAAAGCATGCTATAACTATATTTTGCTATACTCCAATTCTTATATGATTTCTAAACTTAATTTAGGTAACTACTTTTTTACGAGAGTAAAAATACATATAGTTTTATTAAATACAAAATTATTTTAGAAGAAAACTGCTGACAATCCGACCAAATGCTGTTGTTAAACGCAAGAGATTTGGGTCTGATTTTTTTTCTGAAGTAATGAACTGACCGTTACAATTGTATTTGCCATTATTAATTATGTCTCCCGATTTTGTGATAAACACAATTTTCTGCTCATCGGCATTGTTTAATATTAAACGGATATCATCCTGAGTTTTGATGCTTACACCCAATATTTTATCGGATACGTTAAAGTCAAAATCTTTCTGTAAAATCAGTTGATTACGGTGGTTGTAGATATACAGTGAATTATTATCGATAAAAATGTAATCCTTATACTTGTCGCCATCGAAATCAAAATAATAGAAAGTGTGATTTTTGCTAAACTCGCGGAGGAGTAATTTCTTAACTTTTCCGTTTGCGGTAATGCTGACTACTCTACCCATTAAATCGGTGGTAATAATAGCTTTCGGGCTACTTTTCTGTTTATAATAGAAAGGAGTCTTTGGGTTGTTTGTGAACGATAGCTTTGCACTCATTCTCGACTCCCCACGTCGGTTGGCATATATTACATCTCCCACAGTATCCGTTATGACAAGAAAATCTTTAGTCCCAAGCTTGAATAATTGTACTGCTTGTTGTATTTCTGTTTTCATACTTGGAAATTTCCAACCCGGTGTTTGCTCTCCATCTACCTGATAATTATATATTTTATGATCGCTTAGAGGAATAAGTATGCGATAGTTTTTATTATGATCGTAGTCAATCAATGTCATTGCACCACTTGCGGGTTTTGGTAAGCTGATGGGGAAGTTTTCAACTTTATTTCCCTTCAGGTCGTATAAGTGGAGGTAATGCTCTGTGTTGAACATATATTGGTATTTACCATTTTTATAGTAATCAACCATATAAACGGGGCTCATGGGTTTTTCTAAAACAGGAATTGCCCAGGCAATACTTCCATTCTCATCAATTCGGTAC
>QNXT01000224.1 GCA_003973505.1 Bacteroidota bacterium | reverse complement strand
TCCAATGGCTTTATGCAAAAGCACTGCCGCTACTGTAGAATCCACGCCTCCGGAAAGACCCAACACCACTTTATCGTCGCCCAATTGCTTTTTCAAATCTTCCACTGTATTATGCACAAAGGAATCGGGAGTCCAATTTTGTGCACAACCACAAATATCTACCACATAGTTTTTTAACAGCGTTTTCCCTTCTTCAGAATGGTAAACTTCCGGGTGAAATTGAATTCCGTAGGTAGTTTCGCCTTTAATTTTAAAACCAGCCACATCCACATCGGCTGTGCTCGAAATAATCTCAAAGCTCTCAGGTATTTTGGTAATAGTATCACCATGCGACATCCACACTTGGGAATTCGCACTCATTCCTTTCACCAATTCACTATCGTTATTGATAAAACCCAAATTTGCACGACCATACTCCCTTGTTTTCGATGGCATCACATTTCCACCTTCCGATTGTGCCAAATATTGTGCACCATAGCAAACACCCAAAAGAGGTTTTACTCCACGAATATTGGACAAATCAGGCACAGGAGCATCTTCGTCACGAACCGAGAAAGGACTACCCGATAAAATCACGCCTTTGAAACGGCTCATATCTTCGGGTAAATGATTATAAGGATGTATTTCACAATACACATTTAGCTCACGTACTCGTCTGGCTATTAACTGAGTATATTGCGAACCGAAATCTAAAATTAAAATTGCATCTTCCATGGCGCAAAAGTATAAAAAGCATTGAATTAATTGGGGATTATTTTTTTAGAATAACTAAAGTTTCGCAGTTCTCTTTACATAGTAGATTGAACAATCAAATGCTATATATTCTCATTGCATTCAACCTACGACTTTATTGTAATCTCGATATTGACCATTGTATATTTCAAATTACACTATGCGTTATTTGAAACTAAAATTGGTATAATATTCGATTTCGCCCTGCTCAATCATATTTTTTTGACACTGATCATCCTGATTTAAACTGATTACTCTAATTAAATAATTAGAGTAAAGATTAGAGCTAATCAGTGCAACCTATCTACCGGTATAGGTAGGTCAGAGTCAGAAATAACAAAATCAGAGTCAAAAAACAGAATAATGCAAAGCATTATAACACTCATCATATTTCCAAAAGACGTTTTTTATTCTTAGTGTTTCTTAGAGTCTTTGTGCCTTTGTGGCTATTGTTTAACCTATTGCTACAAAAAAAACTAAAAGGCAAAGTTTATTCTTTAATATAACAGCAAGATAGCCATTCCCAATTTTTTCTGCCAAAATGTCCCCAAATCAAATATGGCTTAGGAATTGAGGTAGGCAGCGCGTTAAATTAAAATTCAGACATAGAATATAATTTGTATTAGGTTACATATTAATGTTTTATAAACTTTTTAAATATGAGAAAAATGAGTACAGATAACGATAATATAAAAGACGATGTTCAGAACCAAGAAGGAACTGACAAATCGGTAGAGGAAAAAGATAGAAAGACTGACAAAAAGAGTAAGAAGTCTAAAAAATCGAAAGCAAAAAAAGAAACAAAGGAGGAAAAAATCAAACGTGAATTAGAAGAATTACAAGAAAAATATGCTAAGTTGAATGACGATTATTTACGTTTATTCTCTGAGTTTGACAACTTTAGAAAACGTAAAAATAAAGAGATTTCAGACTTATACATTACTGCAGGCGAAAAATTGATGATGGATATTATTCCAACCATCGACGATTTTGAGCGTGCCCTACAACATATTGGCGATTCGGAAGAGGCCCAAGCGCATCGTGAGGGTTTAGAATTGATTTACAATAAGTTTTTGAATATTCTTAAAAAACATCATGTTGCTGAAATTGATGCAAAAGGTAAGGATTTCGACACCGATTATCATGAAGCAATTACACGTTTTCCTGCTCCAAGCGAGGATATGAAAGGAAAAGTGGTTGATGTTACAGAAAAGGGATATACCATGGGCGATAAGGTAATCCGTTATGCTAAAGTAGTTGTTGGGGAATAAGTAATTGTTAATTCAATAATTCATTGATCGGTAAATTGTTGAAAACGACACTTACTTATCAATGCAAAATACAGGAGAAAGATTAAGATGTCAAAAAGAGATTATTACGAAATATTAGGCGTTTCGAAAACAGCCACTGCTGTTGAAATTAAAAAAGCATATCGTAAAAAGGCGGTGCAATATCATCCAGATAAAAATCCAGGTGACGCAAGTGCTGAAGAAAAGTTTAAAGAAGCAGCAGAGGCCTATGAGGTGTTGAGTGACGAGAACAAACGTGCGCGTTACGACCAATTTGGTCATGCAGGCATGGGCGGTGCTGCTGGCGGTGGCTTTGGCGGTGGCGGAATGAATATGGAAGACATATTCTCTCAGTTTGGTGACATCTTTGGCGGTGGATTTAGTAGTTTTGGCGGTGGCGGAAGACGCGGCCGTCATGTAAATCGTGGTTCAAACTTAAGAGTTCGTGTTAAGCTTTCGCTAAAAGAAATTGCACATGGTGCTGAAAAGAAAATAAAAGTAAGTAAATATATTGCCTGCGAGCATTGTAGCGGTACAGGTGCCGAAAACGGAAGCTCCTACTCCACTTGTAATACTTGTAATGGCTCTGGATATGTTACAAAAGTTCAGCAAACATTCTTAGGTCATATGCAAACACAAAGCGTTTGTCCTAGTTGTGGTGGCGAAGGTAAAACCATTACTAATAAATGTAAGAGTTGTAACGGAAATGGCATTATAAAAGGTGAAGAAGTAATTACCATTAATATCCCTGCCGGAGTTGAAGATGGTATGCAATTATCAGTAAGTGGAAAAGGAAATGCAGCAGCTCGCGGTGGTATTAACGGCGATTTAATTGTCGTTATAAATGAAATTCCTCACGAGCAATTAAAACGCGACGGACAGAATCTACTTTATGACCACTATATAAGTATTCCGGAAGCCGTTCTCGGTACAACCATCGAAATACCTACAGTAGATGGCAAAGCCAAAATAAAAGTTCCGGCAGGGACACAAGCCGGAAAGGTATTCCGACTACGAGGCAAAGGTTTGCCTAGTGTAGAGTATCATGGTCAAGGCGATTTGCTTGTAAATATAAACGTATGGACTCCTCAGAAACTGACTAAAGAGGAAGAAAAAATGATGGAGAAAATGCGTAATTCAGATAGTTTTAATCCAAAGCCAACAGCCAAAGACAAAAGTTTCTTTGATCGTATGCGTGATTATTTCCACAATTAAAAGCTACGGAATAGCAAATAGATTTAAAATACAAAAGCCGCATTTCAAATTGAGATGCGGCTTTTTATATTTAGCATACAAATGCTTTTATTTCAAAACACTCTTCGAAATAACCAATCGTTGAACTTGGTTTGTTCCTTCGTAAATCTGATTTAATTTCACATCACGCATGATTTTCTCAACCAAATAATCTTGGCAGTATCCATCACCAGCCATAATCTGAACTGCATCTGTTGCAATCTTCATAGCCTCATCCGAAGCATAAAGTTTTGCCATTGCAGAATACATCGATGCTTTTTTAGAACCTTGATCGTAAGCGGTAGCCGCTTTCCAAATCAAACCACGAGAAGCCTCAATACTAGTAGCCATATCAGCCAACATAAAAGCAATTACTTGCTGTGCTGCAATAGGTTTTCCAAACTGAATACGATTTTTCGCCCAATCACGAGCTGTTTCGAAAGCAGTTCGCGAAGCTCCTAAAGCCAAAGAACCTACTCCATTACGAGTACGGTCAAATGTTTTCATAGCAATTAAGAAACCGTGTCCTTCTTGTCCCAAAAGATTAGTTACAGGCACCTCCACATCGTGGAAAATAATCTCATTTTGTACGGATGCACGCTGTCCCATTTTCATTACGTGAGGTTTAATCTCAACTCCTGGAGTATTTGTAGGAACAACAATCGCTGATAAACTACGACTTCCGCGAGCAGGGTCAGTTAAAGCGAAAACAGTTAAGAAAGTAGAAACCTCCGCATTGGTAATAAAACGCTTATGACCATTGATAATATATTTATCGCCTTTTTTGATGGCTGTTGTTTTTATTCCTTGAACATCAGAACCCGCATTTGGCTCAGTCAAAGCATAAGCCGCAACACCTTGTTCCTCGTTGATACGTCCGTAAAACTCTTTTTGCTGAGCATCATTTGCAGCAAGCAAAAGAGGAGTTAATGCCAAAGTATTTGCTTCTATTCCAATTCCAATTCCAATACAACCTGCACCTAATTCCTCGGCAGCAATAGCTCCCTCAAAAAGGCTGTATCCATTTCCACCAAATTTGGTTGGAATAGGGCCGTTCATAATCCCCTCCTTATAGGCCTCTTTAATAACTTCCCATGGAAATTCTGCAGAAAGATCATACTTTCTTGCATTAGGAATAATCATTCTATTAGTAAAATCACGATACTTCTCCTGTATCGCAAGCTCCTTATCATTTAATCTAAAATCTACCATAATATGTGTTTTGTGTATTAATAAAAATTCATTTTAATTGCTTTCAAAAAGTGGCCGCAAGGTAGGAATTTTTTGGCAATAAAAATGATAATAATTCATAATTTCCGTGTAACTCTGCAAACAAAACAATGCATTAATTGGAATAAAAACTTTAATTTTTTCCATGCAACAAAAAATAAATAATATCGGTTTCGTCATTTTTTTAAAGGCAAAAACAAAAGCCAATCCACACTTAGTTCGTGTATATTTCACACAGTATGAAATAAATAGTTTTCACAGAAAAGAAAATTGAAAAAAAGCGCTATCTATGAAGACTTTAAAAAATTATTACTGCAAATATTAATCTAAAAAACTATGCGAATTATACTATATTTGTAGCCCAAAATTTAGGAACAATAATATACTAAACATAAAAACCATAATCATGGGAAATACAAAAAGAGTCTATACCTTCGGAGACAAAAAAGCAGAAGGTAAAGCAGACATGAAAAACCTGCTTGGTGGTAAAGGTGCTAACCTTGCCGAAATGAATTTAATTGGTGTACCCGTTCCTCCGGGATTCACCATCACAACCGAAGTTTGTACTGAGTATAATGAATTAGGAAAAGACAAAACGGTTGAACTAATCAAAGCCGAGGTTGAAGCTGCCATTAAAAATACGGAAGATATCCTAGGAGCAAAATTTGGCGACAAAGAAAACCCTCTATTATTATCTGTTCGTTCTGGTGCTCGTGTTTCGATGCCTGGTATGATGGACACTGTTCTTAACTTAGGATTGAACGATGAAGCTGTTGAAGGAATTGCAAAAAAATCAGGTAATGAGCGTTTTGCTTGGGATAGCTACCGTCGTTTCGTACAAATGTATGGCGATGTGGTTTTGGGAATGAAACCTGAATCCAAAGAAGACATTGATCCTTTCGAGGAAATCATGGAAGAAGTAAAAGAAGCTAATGGTTTAAAATTAGATACTGACTTTACTGTAGAGCATTTGAAAGAGCTTGTAAAGAAATTTAAAGCTGCTGTAACCAAGCAAACAGGAAAAGAATTTCCTGATAATCCATGGGATCAGCTTTGGGGAGCTATCATGGCTGTATTCGATAGTTGGAATACCGACCGTGCTATTTACTATCGCCAAATGAATAAGATTCCTGGCGAGTGGGGAACTGCTGTAAACGTTCAAGCTATGGTTTACGGAAATATGGGTTCTAACTCAGCTACTGGTGTGGCATTTACTCGTGACGCAGGTACTGGAGAAGACATTTTCAATGGTGAGTACTTAATTGATGCTCAAGGTGAAGATGTGGTTGCTGGTGTTCGTACTCCTCAAGAAATTACTTTAGAAGGTTCTAGACGTTGGGCTAAACTACAAGGTATTTCTGAAGAAGAAAGAGCTTCTAAATATCCTTCATTGGAAGAAGTGATGCCTAAAGCATATGCTGAACTTAATGAAATTCAACAAAAATTAGAAGATCATTATAACGATATGCAAGACCTTGAGTTTACCATTCAAGATGGTAAATTATGGTTATTGCAAACTCGTAACGGAAAACGTACCGGAGCAGCCATGGTTCGTATGGCAATGGAAATGCTTGAGCAAGGCCGTATAGACGAAAAAGAAGCCGTAATGCGTGTTGAGCCTAACAAATTAGACGAATTACTTCACCCTGTATTCGATAAAGATGCAATGGCTGCTGCCAAAGTATTAACCAAAGGTCTTCCTGCATCTCCAGGTGCTGCAACAGGTCAATTGGTTTTCTTTGCTGATGAGTGTGATAAATATGATAATGCTATTTTGGCTCGTATCGAGACCTCGCCTGAAGATTTGGAAGGTATGAATATCGCAAATGGTATCCTTACCGCTCGTGGTGGTATGACCTCTCACGCTGCAGTTGTGGCTCGTGGAATGGGTAAATGCTGTGTTTCAGGTGCTGGTGAATTGAAGATTGACTATAAAGCTCGCACTTTAACAATCGGTGATAAAACACTTAAAGAAGGTGATTGGGTTTCCTTAAACGGATCAACAGGAGAGCTTTACGAAGGTAAAATTGACACCATTGACCCTGAGTTGAGTGGATACTTTGGTAAACTAATGGAATTGGCTGATAAATATTCAAGAATGTACGTTCGTACAAATGCCGACACTCCACACGATAGTAAAGTAGCACGCGATTTTGGTGCAAAAGGAATTGGACTTTGTCGTACTGAGCATATGTTCTTCGAAGGAGAAAAAATTGTTGCCATGCGTGAGATGATTCTTGCCGAAGACCTTAAAGGTAGAGAAGAAGCTCTTGAGCGCTTACTTCCAATTCAGCAAAAAGACTTCGAAGGAATTTTCGAGGCAATGCAAGACCTTCCTGTTACCGTTCGTTTGCTCGACCCACCTTTGCATGAGTTTGTTCCTCATGATGAAAAAGGCCAACAAGAAATGGCTGAAGTGATGGGTGTAGATGTAGCTGTGATTAAACAAAAAGTTGAAGACTTATCAGAGTTTAACCCAATGCTTGGACACCGTGGTTGTCGTTTAGGAAATACCTATCCTGAGATTACCGTAATGCAAACACGTGCCATTATTGGTGCTGCCATTGCATTAAAGAAAAAAGGCATCAATGCACATCCTGAAATTATGATTCCTCTAACAGGAACTTATGCTGAGATGAAGATGCAAGAAGATATCGTGCGCGATACCATCAAAAAGGTATTTGAAGAAACCGGTGAAACCATCGACCATTTGGTGGGAACCATGATTGAGATTCCTCGTGCAGCACTTACTGCCGATGAAATCGCAAAATCAGCTGAGTTCTTCTCATTCGGAACCAACGACCTTACCCAAATGACCTTCGGATACTCAAGAGATGATGCAGGAAAATTCTTGCCAATCTATATTGAAAAAGGACTATTGAAAAACGATCCATTCGAAGTATTAGACCAAGAAGGCGTTGGACAATTGGTAAAAATGGCTGTTGAAAAAGGTCGTAAGACTCGTCCTAATATCAAACTAGGTATTTGTGGTGAGCATGGTGGTGAGCCTAGCTCAGTTGAGTTCTGCCACCGCACCGGATTGGATTATGTAAGTTGTTCTCCATTCCGTGTGCCTATTGCTCGTTTGGCGGCTGCGCAAGCTACTATTCGTGAAATGTAGATAATAATTATCTAGCGACAATTCGTGAATTGTCCTAATACATTATACAAATTTAAAGACCTCAAATATTGATTTGGGGTCTTTTTTTGTAAAATCAATTTTACATTTTTATACCACTTTTGTTAAATTCATTTTACACTTTTTATATTATTTTGTTAAATATATTTTACATTTTATAGATTATTTCAAATTAAGGTTTTACATTTTATTATCTTTGGTACAATCATTTTTCAAAGCACAAAACAATGATATTCCATATTCCACCCCATGGGGAAATTCTAGAAATAAACACCATCGTGCTCGACTTAAATGGCACTTTGAGTGTAAGAGGTAAAATTGACGAGTCTACTAAGGTATTAATTCGTCAGCTCAAGGAATTGAATTATCGCTTGGTTCTGATATCAGGCGATATACGAGGTAGTGCAAAACAAATTGCAGATGAATTAGGCTTAGAACTTTATCTTGGTAAAACCAGTGATGAGAAGGCTACACAGATGCAACAGTTTGATAAAACAAAAACGGCTGCCATTGGAAATGCCCGTATCGATATTGGCACTTTCGAAAATGCTGCTTTATCCATCGCCACCATTCAGGCTGAGGGAATTCATACTGGGGTTTTGAAGTATGTAGATATTCTTACTCCAAGTATTGACGATGCTTTACGCTTGTTTATGGACAAAAAGTCGATGGAAGGGACATTGAGAAAATAAAAAAATGCCCAATTTGCAGAATAACAAATTGGGCATTTTTTTATCCATGTAAATCCAAGCCATTCATCATATAGATAGAATGCTCAACAGTAGGTAAAATCTCGTCTAAATACTCTTTAACAGCTTTCACACTCCCAGGCAAGGTATAAACCAAAGTATCTTGAATAGTACCTGCCACAGCTCTACTAATTAAAGCATTGGGCTTTTTCATTCCATATTTCACCCTAATCAACTCCATGATACCCGTAATCTCTTTATCTAACATCGGTTGAATAACATCCACAGTAATATCACGTTTTCCGATGCCTGTACCCCCAGTAGTAAAGATGATATCGAATTCTCGCTGAACAGCATTACCTACAACCTCTTCCAACATTCTTGCATCATCGGGAATCACATGGGTTTCAAAGTCAAAATGACGATGTTTTTTCAATAAGTATTCTTCCGTCATTTTACGAACAAAAGGTCCACTCTTATCTTCATAAACACCCTTACTTGCACGGTCGCTAAGCGTAACAATCAAAATTTTTAATACGCGGGGGTGATATTCAAAAGTGGTGTTAGCCTTTAGCTTTCCTCCTTTAATCACCTGAACAAAAATTCCTTCTTTAGGCATTACACAATTGCCTATTTCCTCAAAAATAGCGCAACCATCGCCATGACATTTTTTACCAATCTGTGTAACCATCAATTCTAAATCACCCGAAATAAAGCGATCCAAAGGAGCCGTTTTATACAACTCCATTCCTTCGGTGGTAATATTTTCGGCAAACTCTCCTGCCACTATTTCACGACTTGCATCCTTAGAAAATTTTCGGATACTCTCAGCTCCCAACATACTCACCTGCCTATGCCATGGTCCGGAATGTGCATCATTCGGAATACCAATATCGGTTAGTTCAATATCCTCAACCGGCACTTTGATGGTTCCCTTTTTCTCTGAAATATTTACGGATGTAACTTCAAATGTCTTCATAATATAAGTTTTATATATCTGTTTTTGTTTTTTCAATTAGTCGAATATTTTCCATCATCATATTCTTATCCACAGCTTTACACATATCGTATATATTTAGCAAAGCCACATTTACCGCAGTCAAAGCCTCCATTTCCACTCCCGTTTGTCCGATACTTTTAACTTCAGCACGAATGTGTACTCCTTTTGCATGCAAGCTGGCTTTTACGGCAATTTTCACTATTCGCAAAGGATGACAAAGGGGAATCAAATCACTTGTACGTTTGGCAGCTTGTATGCCTGCAATTTCAGAAACAGTAAGCACATCGCCTTTTTTCATTCCATTCTCACGAATTAGATTTACCGTTTCATCATTCAAATTAATAAAACCCTCGGCAATAGCTATGCGTACTTGCTCAGGTTTATTTCCTACATCCACCATATTGGCTTTGCCATGATTGTCTAAATGTGTTAATTTCATCTGTTTAATATTTAATACTCTCGTTCATTATTTACTTCATATTGTCCACTCACGCTATCCACCAATTCCATAGAAATTTCCCGATAAACTCTTGGTTCCATTCAATGGTTTTTTCTTTAAGGCATTAGCATAAGCCTGTTCAACTCCTTGTTCTTTTATTTGAAACGACATATCGTTAAACAAACAAGGGCGAATTTCTCCATTTGCCGTAAGGCGCAGTCGGTTGCACGACTTACAATCACCACCTTCACCCCCTTCAACAATGGAAAACTCCCCTGTTTTCAAGTCCATTTGATGAATATACCGAATCTGTAAACCATGGTCATTGCAAAACTTTGCCACCGATTTAGCATCTTCCTCATCCCGGTTCTTAAAGACTACACAGTTAATTTTTATGGGAGTTAGTCCCGCTTTTTTGGCAGCTCGAATACCCGCATACACTTGATTAATATCGCCTCCACGCGTAATCTCCGCATATTTTTCAGCCGATGTAGTATCCAGACTAATGTTCACACGATTCAAACCCGCTTTTGCCAAATCCTCAGCATATTTTTCCAATAGGATTCCATTAGTGGTCATCGCCAAATCCGTTACCCCCTCGATACGCGATAGTTGTGATACTAAATCCACAATACCTTTTCGCACAAGAGGTTCGCCCCCTGTAAGTCGAACTTTATTAATTCCTTGTGCCACCCCCTCATGAACAACCTCAACTATTTTTTCAAAAGAAATAATATCGTCATGGGGCATCAACTGAATGCCTTTGGCAGGCATGCAATAGGTACAACGCAAATTACATCGGTCGGTAACCGAAATGCGCATATAGTTTATCTCTCTATTATATTGGTCTAACATCCACTAAGTCTCCTTCTTTCAATTCAACAATATCAGCCTCAATAATCATTAACCCTTGTGCATAGGCTAAAGCATGGATATGAGCCGATCCATTATAATCTGCTTTTTCAACTCGTCCCTGTTCGGTAATTACAATTGGCTCAAACGCCTTTCGTCCTTTGCGTTTTCGTTTATAATCATGTGCCAAAGGCAAACGGAAAAGCAGGGTTTCATAATTAGCCCCCATAATTTTATAAACCAAAGGTTTCACAAGCATTTCAAATTGCACAAAGGATGAAACCGGATTTCCGGGCACTCCCACAAACCACTTTTTATCCTTCACTCCAAATATGACCCTCTTACCTGGTTTTATTTCCATACCATGAAACAAAATATCGACACCTTGCTCACGCAAAACAATGGGAACAAAATCAAAATCGCCCATAGAAACGGCTCCCGACATAATGATAATATCCGCACGCTCTATCGCTTTCAAAAGCATTTCTTTGGTACTCTCCTTGGTATCTTTTGCCACGCCAATATACTCAGCTTCAATCCCCAGCTCCATTGCCTGAGCAAGCATTTGATAGGCATTGCTATTGCGTATTTGCGAAGCTTGAGGAATTTGATTGGGCTCCACTAACTCGTCACCCGTAGAAACAATAGCAATACGAGGCTTTTTATAGACCTCCACTTCAACCGCTCCTACCGAGGCCAAAACAGCAATATGCTTTGGCTGAATAAGGGTTCCTTTTTTCAGAACCACATCACCCACTTTTACATCCTCCGCTTTGAGTGCAATATTTGATTTTGTTTTTTTACCCGTATATACAATGTGCGAGTCTGATATTTGCTTTGTAAGCTCCACCATAATTACCGTATCGGCACCTTCGGGAACTGGGGCTCCCGTCATAATTTTGGCACATTGCCCCGCTCCTATTTTCTTTTTTGGAAAAACACCGGCAGGAATGACTTCAATTACCTCTAACTCTTGTTCAAGGTCACTGCGACGACAGGCATAACCATCCATTGCTGAGCGATTGAAAGGAGGCATATCTATATCTGAAAGAATATCTTTTGATAAAACCCTGCCCACACTTTCCAGATAGGTACATTTTTCCTCACCCAATGGGAAACCACTGTCGAGAGCGAGTTTCAATGCTTTTTCGTATGTTATCATATTAAAATATTAAAAGTTTAAGACTTGCTATAAAAAGTACTGAGGCTAAAACATAGCGCAACTGATAGTTTGAAATTTTATTATTGCTGATATAGCCACCCACAAAACCTCCGGCCAGCCCAACTGCTGCCCACAATAGTATATTCGGTGACGGCTCGAAATGCGTATTAAAATATAAACCCGCTAAGCCTGCCAAAGAGTTTAAAAAGATAAAAAGTGCTGATATTCCGGCAGTTTCCTTTACATTGGACCAATGCAAAAGCAATAGCAAAGGACTCAATATTATTCCTCCACCAATACCAATCATTCCTGAAAAGAAACCCACTACAGCCCCAATTATTACAGCCAAATAAAAAACAGGAGTTTTGGATTCGGAAAAACCTCCTTTTGGACTATAAAACATTCGGGACACCGCTATCAAAAGAAAAACACCTAGAATAATTTTATAAGTATGAGCTTCGGTACTTAATCGGGCCCCAATAAAAGCCATTGGGATGGAACCTATAATAAATGGTAATAACACTTTCCATTTGAAATGTCCTTTTCGATAGAAAGAATAAAATGAAATACCCGACACAAAAAGGTTAAGCGTAAGTGCCGAAGACTTCATCACATATTGTTCGAAGCCAAAAAGCGCCATCAAAGCCAGATAGCCACTTGCCCCACCATGCCCCACCGATGCATAGAGTGCAGCAATAACAAATAATATCAGTAAGAATAGATAATCCATATTTCAATTAATAAAAAAAGCCTCTTTACGATTTCCACTAGAAATTGGATAAATACGAAAAGAGGCTTTCCTATATTTTAAATACAGAAAACTTTTGCAAATATGATGTGCTCCTTTCCAATTCATCCATCAATTGACGGAATCGGGAGGCTTAAACATTTCTATTTAAACCCATCGGTCGAAGCATCATAGCTATTGCCTTAGATGGCTTCGACTCGGACAATGCAAAGTTAAATAATTAGCTACCCAACACAATTAATTTTATTTATAAATTACAACAAACTAATTTACTGCAATTAACAAGCTGTTAAACCTAAGAAACTATCACTATTTAGAAATTATAGCAATAAAAAAAAGAGCTCCACAATTTGAAGCCCTTTTCTTAATTTTACTTTTTCTCGACTCTTAATCAAATAGTTTTTCTGTCAACTCATCCGCCCAATCGGCAATTGCCTGTCGATCCTCGTCACTTAGTTTTGCCTCGGCATGCATAATAGGATAAATCTTCATGGGCATTTCCCCTTCACTTACTTCATCACTAATATCGCTAAGAGCAGTAGCTTGATCCATTTTGCTCATGCTTGCCCAATCTGAGAAATTGAGTTCCTCTCGTCCTTCACGAGTATCACGGATAACCAACCACTTCACGGGTGCTACATACGAATACCAAGGATAAATAGTCTCATTAGAATGACAGTCGTAGCAGGCCGCTTTTAGCATTACAGCTATAGGTTCAGGCACATCGGTAGTGGCTAGCAAATCATTGGGATTATCCTTTTTTACTTCAGGATAACTTACCGGATATACTTGCATAAGAATAAATATTCCAATTACCGAATACCAAAACAAGCTTTTCTTTTTACTCATATCAATCAAATTAAAAGTTATAACAGCTTTATTCTCCTGCCAATGCAGTAGCTTGAGATTTTGCCCAATTAATTAGAGCCTTTGAATCATCAGCACTTAAAGCATGATCAGGATATTTCGCAACAAACTTTTTAGGAGGCATTTTCCCTTTTGTAAGCGTTTTTACGATTCCGTTGAGCTTCGCAATTTGCTTTCCGGTTGAATACTTTCCATTATTGAATTTATCAAAATTCAATTTCATCTTCCCTTTGGTATTTTTCGACTCACTATTATGACAACCCATACATGAATTATCTAAAATACTTTTAATATTCTCAGGAATTTCAAGCTTCGATGTATTGGAAGAAATTCCAATGGGCTCAACTGTTTTTTCAGCATCAAACATAAATGCCATCGAAAACACAAAAAGCAAAGCAGGAATTAAAATCGTTACGGTTCTTTTCATGGTAATGTATTTTTAGATTAATTAACTAATTCGTTTCTGTTACAAAAGTATAGCAATTCATTGATATTTTATACATTAGTAATATTTATTAGGATTTTTCATAAAAACTTAAAGTATCTAATCAGTTTCTTTAAGAAATATTACTCTTCATAAGCACAGTGTCAGATCAGTATTAAATCGCTAAGTATCAATATTTTCTTTGTGA
>QNXT01000115.1 GCA_003973505.1 Bacteroidota bacterium | reverse complement strand
ATTGACTTTTTTATATAAATTTCGATAATTAGCTTATATACTTCCCCAAATATACTCGAATTATCTCGATAGTCCATCGTAAATTTGAGTCGTATATAAACTAATTATCTGAAACTGTGAGCAAAGCTTACATCGAACTCAGGTTAATATTGAAATATAGGAAGTCTTAAATTATTTTCAAAGATTTCGATTGATCTAAGGATTGCTTCCTATATCAGACAAAGCATAGAGTAAAAATGCCTCCACGCAATTAAGAAAATTGTGTGGGGGCTTTTTTTTGAATCAGAGACTTCCTCCTTTGTCAGCCATCCCTTGAAGGGTGGTTCCAAAGAAAATCCTGCGCAATTCTAAGAATTGCTTGGTTTTTGCTTTTTAAAGCTTACAAAAGCTTTGACCATTCTTAATTAATTCTTTTCAAAATCGGGATTGCCTCCTGCGTCGGCCATCCCTTGGTGGGAGAGTTCAGCAATTTTGAAAAGCACTTCTGCTTTGCAGAAGTTTTGCTTTTTTAATTTTTAAATATGCTCAAGCGGGCTTGGCATATTTAAAAATTAAAAAAGCACGAAACCTGTGGTTTCGTGCTTTTCAAAATTGCTGCGGAGAATGAGGGATTCGAACCCCCGGAGGTGTGACCCTCAACGGTTTTCAAGACCGCCGCATTCGACCACTCTGCCAATTCTCCGTCGGCAAAAGTAGAATAATTTTCCTATCGTTCAAGAGTTTTTTACACTTTATTAAAAGTTTTTTTTAAGCTATTGAAAATGACAAATATAGAAAGCTAATTAAATCAAACTTTGCGATTTTAATAGGTAATATCCATTAATCTTACTCCATAAAAAAGCTCCTAAATGGTAAATATAGATTCAAAATGCAGCTGTTAATTTTGACATAATACTCCATGTATTGATTACATATATAGTAATGTAATTTTTTATATTGAAATATTTATCATATATATTATACTTAAATATGTTTTACATTTGCCACATAATAATGTTTTTCATTTTTTTTGCTTTAGGACAATCTGATATCCCCATTCAGGTTGTCCTTTTTTATATACTTACCTAAATATTATTCTTTACCTTTGCATATAGCAAGGCAAATTCGATTCAAAAAAACGATTATTTATGAATTCCCTAAAATATTTACTCTTCTTTTCTATTATCTTTTTTTTAACCATAGCACCACAAAGTCTTAATGCACAAAGCAAAGAAATTCGTAGCGACAGTGTATTATCACTTAAAAAAGGAGATATCAAACTTCTACCTGTCCCTATTTTTGGAGCCAACCCAACCGTTGGTTTTCTTTACGGTGTAGCTGTATCAGGTAATGCCATGCTTGGCGACCCAAAGAATACGCGCATGTCCACCTCAATAAGCACCTTAAATTATTCAACAAACAAACAGCTTTTGATGTTTATCAAAACCAATATTTACACTCCAGGGGATAAATGGATACTTCTAGGTGATTGGCGTTATTTCGACTCTTCACAGCCCACATTTGGATTAGGAACAGGACCACAATCATCAAAGCTTGTTTCCACAGGTTTCGAATATCCTGATGGAATGTTTTCTGAACCCATCTCAACAGATCAAATGCTAGAGTTTAATTATATAAAACTTTCAGAGATTGCATTAAAAAAAGTAAAAAAATCTGTTTATGTAGGCTTGGGATATCATTTTGATTATCATTATAATATAAAAGATAATTTACTTAAACTCGACACCATTGGAGGTCCGGCACGTATTACGAGTCATTATGCATATAGCAAGGCACATAATTTCGACCCAGAGACTTATACCCTATCGGGATTCTCATTAAATTTTGTTTACGACAGTCGTGATAATGCAGCCAATCCCTATCACGGAAGATATGCCTTGGCAAGCTACCGAATAAATCCTGAATTTATAGGCAGTTCCCAAAATTCAACAAGCTTATGGTTGGAATATCGTGACTATTTTGGCGTTTCAAAAAAACGAGAACGTGATTTAATTGGAATATGGCTCTGGTCCGATTTTGAAATTTCGGGCAAACGCCCCTATATGGATTTGGGGGCAATTGGTTGGGATCAATTTGGAAAATCAGGACGTGGTTATACACAAGGTCGTTTTCGTGGAAATAATATCATCTATTCGGAAGTGGAATACCGTGCACATTTGTGGGGCACTGAGAAAAGCCCTGAACTTATCGGTGCGGTAGTTTTTGCCAATGCAACCACTGCTTCCAATATGGATGCTAATATTAATCTCTTCAAATATGTAAACTATGCCTATGGTATTGGACTCCGTTTGATGGTGCAAAAACCTACCCGAATAAATGTTACAATTGATTATGCTTGGGGACAATATGGAGCACAAGGCTTGTTTATCAATGCCAATGAGGTGTTTTAGGCGATATAACTAAAGAAATTATAGCCAATCACGTTGTTTTTTTTTATAAATTAGCGGCACTTTATAACAAAATAGAAATTACTAAACATCAAAATATTATGAGTGAAATAGATTGGAAAAACCTAAGTTTTGGTTATACAAAAACGAATTATAATGTTCGCACCTATTTTCGTGATGGTAAATGGGGTTCTTTGGAAGTTAGTTCAGAAGAAACAATAAATATACATATGGCTGCATCAGCCTTACACTACGGACAACAAGCTTTTGAAGGCCTAAAGGTTTTTCGCGGAAAAGATGGTAAGATTCGCGTTTTTCGTTGGGAAGAAAATGCAAAACGACTTCAAAATTCCGCAAAAGGAATTTTAATGGAGCCTGTTCCTAGCGAACTGTTTTTTAAAGCCATGCTAAAGGTGATTAAACTCAACGAAGATTTTATCCCACCTTACGGAACAGGATCATCATTGTATTTGCGTCCGCTACTTATAGGTTCAGGAGCACAAGTAGGTGTAAAACCAGCTACAGAGTATTTATTTTTGATTTTTGCAACTCCGGTTGGACCTTATTTCAAAGAAGGCTTCAAGCCCGTTGACATCCAAATAGCCCGCGACTTTGATCGTGCTGCTCCTTTGGGAACAGGTCATTTAAAAGTTGGTGGTAACTATGCAGCCAGCTTAAGAGCAGGTGAACGAGCTCATGATGAAGGTTTTGCTTCGGTATTATTCTTAGACGCAAAAACCAAAACACATATTGATGAAGCAGGCCCTGCCAATTTCTTTGGAATTAAAGATGGTAAATATATCACGCCTGATTCAAACTCTATTCTACCTTCTATTACAAATATGAGTTTGCGAGTTATTGCCGAGGATCTTGGTTTAACTGTTGAGCGTCGTCATGTAATGGTTGATGAACTAGAAACATTTGATGAAGTAGGAGCTTGCGGTACTGCAGCTGTGATTACTCCAATCAAACGCATCTACGACCGCGATACCAAGAAAGAATATTTATACTGTAAAGATGGTCAAGCTGGCCCTATTTCAACCAAACTATACCATACCTTGCAAGGCATTCAGTTAGGTGAAATTGAGGATAAATATAATTGGAATACGATAATTGACTAATCTGAGAAACTATTATAAAAGAAATGCCAAGTATTAATTTGCTTGGCATTTTTTGATAAAACCAAATGAAAGAGTTTAAAACAAATCGAAAAGAGAGTCTCCATAGCCGATGGTTTCGGTTTGGAGTGAACCATTTTCCTGCTTTCAGGCGTAGTAGCGGCAGAGTAAGTTTTATCAGCAGCGATTGGAAAGAAATTCATGTACGTATTAAACGCAGTTGGCGAAATACAAACTATAATGGCTCCATTTACGGAGGAAGTATTTATGCGGCCATTGACCCCATTTATGCCATTCAGCTGATTCAAATATTTGGAAAAGGTTACGTTGTTTGGGATAAAAAAGCAAACATTAATTTCAAACGCCCCATAAAAAAGAAGGCTGTAGCTCGATTTTTATTTACTGACGAGCTCATAAAAACCATTTATTCCGAACTGAAAAAAAATGGCGAATATTATTTTGACCTTCCTGTACAATTTGTAGATGATACGGGCTTTGTATATGCCGAAATCGATAAAACCTTATTTATTGCAACCAAAGAATTCTATAAAATAAAGATAGAAAAGAAGAAACAGGAATTAAAGAATCAGCTTTAAAAAAATATACCCGGTGTTTCCACCGGGCATACCCCCTAACAAAATGAAAAAATTATTTATCAAAACTATTTCTAGTTTTGATGCGAGATACTTACTCCGGGCGGAGAAGCATTCGCTACTCTATTTGTTTACTAAATCCACTGCAAAGATAAATTAAAATTCTTTAATTAAGCAATTGATTACTTAATTATTTTTCTCATCAACTCAAAGCATCGCAAATACCATTGATATACACATACTTATATTTACATTGATAAATATCATATTTCACTAATTATAGTAATTTTGATAGTAAGGCAATGGCCACACCCACTAAAATGACTATCATCTTACGCATATTGAAATGATGATTGGTATCTGATTCAAAGAGAATTGTAGTGGAAATATGCATAAAGATCCCCACAACAAGGGCCATAATAATTTTATAATAGGTATCGATGTCGATTGAAATATGCTCGGCTCCAAACGAACTTATTAAAGACCCTAAAGGGGATGCCAATGCAAAAATCACCATATATACCATGGTTTTTCGAACTGAGTATTTGGCATTTATGAATAATGATGTCAGAACAATGGTAATGGGTATTTTATGAATTACAATTCCTATTAATAAACTATCTTGCAAATGCGCGTGATTATGAAACTCATGGGCAAAAGGCATTCCCTCAAAAAAAGCATGTAAGCTGATTCCTAGTAGTAGTGCCATCGGGGAAATCTGAATCCCATGATTATGATCATCGTGATGGTCGTGCCCATGCCCTACCCCTGATGATAAGAACTCAAGAAACAGTTGTATAAAGAAACCTAGCAAAACAAAATATCCCAAAAAGGCATTTCCTTGTCCACTAAAAATATTCGGAATAATATGAGTAAATGAAACGCTTAATAAATAAGCCCCACTAAAAGCCAAAAGTAATCGTAAGTTTTTCTCTTGCACTTTTACTTTTAAAACCAGTAAAGCACTTAAAAAAACACTAAAAAACAATACTGAAATAGCTATCCAATTCATATTTATTCTATTTATAACGTAACTACAAAATTAATGAATAATCTGGGTAAATTCAATAAAAAAGCCACTCACTAAATAAGTAAGTGGCTTAATATATAATATTGAATATGAACTATAAAGTGAATGTATTACCACTATTCACTAAGTCATTCATATTTTTAATTTTAGAATTGGCTTTTACTTGCTCAACTTGCTCCTCAAGAGCAACATCATATACAACTGATTTATAAGCACGAATCACACCCATTGCCACTGGCAATTCAGGAAGCGACATACGTACTAATAGGAATGCCATTGTTGGATCATCATCATATGCGTTATGCACTAGAATATCATCCATAGTATATCCATCCTCACCAATTGTAACAGCCTTCAATTTCAATCCATCCAATACAAGACCTTTATTTTTCTCCTTGCCGAAAATCATTTTTTCGCCATGCTTCAAATAAATCTGATTATCATCACGAGTTTCCTTAGATGTAATCTCTTGGTGAATTTTATTATTAAAGATTACACAGTTTTGCAATACTTCCACCATTGATGTTCCTTTATGCTTTTCAGCCTCGATAAAAATCTCTTTCATCATTTTAGGATTTGTATCAACAGCACGAGCAAAGAAAGTACCTTCGGCTCCCATTACAAGTTCGCCTGGCTTAAAAGGATGCTCAATGGTTCCATAAGGAGAAGTTTTAGTCACTTGTCCCAGTGGAGTAGTTGGAGAATATTGTCCTTTAGTTAAACCATAAATACGGTTGTTAAACATAATAATATTAACATCGATATTACGACGTAGAATATGAATAAAATGGTTACCACCAATGGCCATAGAGTCGCCATCACCACTCATCATCCATACGGATAATCTCGGATTAGCCACTTTCACTCCTGAAGCAATTGCTGCTGCTCTTCCGTGCAAACTATGTACTCCATAAGTATCAACATAATAAGGGAAACGTGAAGAACAACCAATTCCTGAAACAAAAACAAAGTCTTCTTTATTCACTCCCATTTCTGGCAATGCACTTTGTACGGCCGACAAGATGGAAAAGTCTCCACAACCTGCACACCATTTAACTTCCTGATCAGATACAAAATCCTTTTTCGTATACTGCTTTATATTTTTTAATGAATCTGTCATGATTATGCCTCCAACATTTCGTTAAACTTATCTTTAAGTTCAGAAACCATAAATGGTTGTGCCTGTACTTTATTGAATTGCTTATAATTAAACTGAGGGAATTGAGATCGTAAATAATCTGCAAATTGTCCAGAGTTTAACTCACAAACCAGAATAGTTTCGTAATTACTGAATATTTCCTCTGTTTCCTTTGGTAAAGGGAAAATGTAATTGAAATTAGTAAATGCAATATCAGCACCTTGCTCAGCTAAATCAGAGAAGGCAGTAAACACACCTCCTTTGGTTCCACCCCAGCTAACAACCAATAATTTACCTTTCTCTTTTCCTTCCACTTCTTGTTTTGGATACATATCAGCAATACGACGAACTTTCTCAGCACGATAATAAACCATTTTTTCGTGGTTAATTGGGTCATGCGAAACAGCACCTTTTCCATCTGATTTCTCCAAACCACCTACACGGTGCTCATTTCCAGGTACACCAGGCCAAGCCCAACGACGAGCAAGTGTTTTCTCATCACGCTTATAAGGTTGGTAAGTATCATCGTTTGGTCCAACGATATTTGGATTAATTTTTGGCATTTTATCCACATCAGGAATACGCCATAATTCAGAACCATTTGCCAAATAACTATCTGTCAAAAGAATTACAGGAGTCATGCGTTCGATAGCAATACGAGAAGCCTCAAATGCCCAATCGAAACAGTCTGCAGGACTAGAAGCGGCTATTACAGGAATAGGAGCTTCACCATTACGTCCATATAATGCTTGCATAAGGTCAGTCTGCTCTGTTTTGGTAGGTAGTCCTGTTGAAGGTCCTCCACGCATAACATTTACAATTACCAATGGAAGTTCTGTAATCATAGCCAAACCAAGAGCCTCACTCTTCAAACTCAAACCTGGGCCTGATGTTGAAGTAGCAGCAAAATTACCTGCATAAGCAGCTCCAATAGAAGAAATCACACCTGCAATCTCGTCTTCAGCTTGGAAGGTTTTTACACCTAATTCTTTATGCTTAGCCAATTCCTCTAAAATTCCTGTAGCAGGAGTAATAGGATAAGAACCTAAGAATAAAGGAAGATTAGCACGCTCAGATGCAGCCATCAATCCCCAAGCAGTAGCTTGATTACCGATGATATTACGATATTTACCTTTTTTATTTAAATTGGGTTTAATAACGTAAGTAGTTGCCAACTCTTCAATAGTCTCAGCATAGTGATAACCTGCTTTCAATACTTTTACGTTGGAGTCAACTAAGGCTGGCTTCTTTTTGAACTTATTTTTTAAGAAATCAATTCCTGTTTGAATGTCGCGGTTAAACATAAAGTAAAGCATACCCGCAACAAATTGGTTACGCGACTTATCAATTGTTTTAGAATCGAGGCCTGTTTCCTTCAATGTCTCACGCACCATATTAGTGATGGGGGCTTTAATTACTTTATAACCATCCAAAGAATGATCAGTCAAAGGGTCAACTTCGTAACCAGCCTTTTTATAGCCTTTCTCGTTAAAGCTATCCACATCAATAATGATGATGGAACTAGGCTTACAATGTTTAAGGTTATACTTCAAAGCGGCGGGGTTCATTGCTACTAATACATCGGCTAAATCGCCTGAAGTATGAATATCAGCATGACCAACATGAACTTGAAATCCTGAAACTCCCGCAACCGTTCCTTGCGGGGCGCGAATTTCAGATGGGAAATCAGGGAAAGTGGCTAAATCGTTTCCGATAAAAGCAGAAGTGTCGGAAAACTGAGTTCCGGTAAGTTGCATACCATCTCCTGAGTCTCCGGCAAACTTCACAACTACCTGATCTAATTCGATAATTTTATGATTTTTTGCTACCATTTTTAGTTTTGTGTTAAAAAATATAAGCGCAAATTTAATTGAATTATTAGTCAAATTATCGCATTTTTTCAGTCTTTTTATTTTTACTGACATCACGAAAATAAAAAACTATCATATCTCATAATTTTTTTTTCGCATAAAAATACTTACTTAATAGCTTTTACTTGTGATAAGTATAACATCACTTTTCTATAACATCAATTAAACTTTATACCGACTGATTATCTATCATTTATAAACACAAATCAAAAGTAGCACAGCAATAATTCACAAAAATAATATTATTTTTCTCCATTTTCTTTTTATTTAGAAAGATTATAAATCTTCAACAACCCAATTTCAATGCTCGTCGAGAACAAACATTACTATCTTTGCAGCGTTTTAATTAAAATAATAACACATAAAAATTTATTATTATGGCTTATGTAATTAATGATGATTGTACTGCTTGCGGAACTTGTATTGACGAGTGTCCAGTTGAAGCTATTTCTGAAGGAGATATCTATGTAATTGACCCAGATCTTTGTACTGACTGTGGTTCTTGCGCTGATGTTTGTCCTGTAGAAGCAATCTCTCCAGAGTAAAAAAAATCAAACAATAGTTTGTTCAGCCTTTCCGAAATAATCGGGAAGGCTTTTTTTATTCTTAAACATCTTCATTTTTATATAAATTCGCAAACAAATAATAGCCTATGAAATATAAAGTTGATTTTCTAATCCTGGGTTCTGGAATTGCAGGCCTTAGTTATGCATTAAAAGTAGCAGAACATGGCAAAGTGCTAATTATCACGAAAGCAAAAGCAAATGAATCGTCAACAAAATATGCACAAGGAGGTATTGCCGGTGTAATGTATTCGCCTGATTCCTACGAAAAACATATTCAAGACACTTTAATTGCGGGAGCGGGTTTATGTAATGAAGAAATCGTTAGGATGACCATTACTGAATCTACAGAACGAATCAAAGAATTAATTGCTTGGGGAACTTCATTTGATAAAGAATCAGACGGCTTATATCGATTAGGTAAAGAAGGGGGACATTCTGAAAATAGAATTCTGCACCATAAGGACAAAACAGGAAAAGAAATTGAACGAGCCCTATTAAAAAAGGTAAAAAAACACCCTAATATTGAGTTATGGGAAAATCAATTTGCCATAGACTTAATTACGCAGCATCATTTAGGACATATCATTAATCGTGGGCAAGCCGACATAGAATGTTATGGAGCCTACACCTTAGACCCTAAAACAAAAACCATAAAAACAATTCTGGCAAAAACTACTTTAATAGCTACAGGCGGAGCAGGAAATGTTTACCGAAATACTACCAATCCTCCTGTTGCCACAGGAGATGGAATTGCCATGGTGTATCGTGCCAAAGGAATGGTGGAAAACATGGAGTTTATACAATTCCACCCAACAGCACTATACAATCCTGGCGAGAAACCTTCTTTCTTAATATCTGAGGCATTACGAGGCTTTGGCGCCATATTGAAAAACCATAAAGGAGAATCCTTTATGGAGAAATATGATAAAAGAGGCAGTTTGGCTCCCCGAGATATCGTGGCACGATCCATAGATAAGGAGATGAAGAAAAGTGGACAAAGTCATGTATATCTTGATGCTACTTTTCTTGACCCTAACGATTTAATTGAATCTTTCCCTGGCATTTATGCAAAATGTTTAAGCTTGAACATCGACATTCGGAAGGAAATGATTCCGGTAGTCCCTGCTGCACACTATACATGCGGTGGAATTAAAGTGAATAAAAATGGTCAAACCACCATTAATCATCTGTATGCATCAGGCGAAAGTTCATCAACAGGTCTTCACGGAGCAAACCGTTTGGCCTCGAATTCACTTCTTGAAGCATTGGTTTTTTCGCACCATGCAGCCATCGATGCCATTGAGAAAGTAAAGAAAGCGCATTTTAATGAACAGATTCCTGATTGGGATGCTGAGGGCAAAAAACTTAATGAAGAAATGGTTTTGATTACACAAACACGACAAGAATTGCAAAATATTATGAGTTCCTATGTAAGTATTGTTCGTTCAAATTTGCGTTTGCAACGCGCACTTGACCGTTTAGGACTTATTTATAGGGAAACTGAAGAATTATACAATAAATCGGTACTGGATGAACAATTATGCGAATTAAGAAATAGCATCAATGTCTCCTACCTCATAGTAAAAATGGCAATGCAACGAAAAGAGAGTATCGGTTTGCATTATTCAATAGATTATAAACCCCGGAAAAAGAGAACTTAAACACTCCTATTTTAAGCATTGACAAGGCTTAAAATAAATATAATTTTTCACTACATTTGCCGCTTAAATATACACACATATAATACTTTAACATTATGAATATAAAAGTTACCAAAGCATTGTCTTTCCTATTGCTTTTTGTACTGTTTTCAACAACAACAAAAGCACAAAGTCTAGCTGGAATTGCCACTGATAAAATGGTTGACCCTGTAAGTTGGACTCAAGAATCAAAGAAAATTGGTGATGGAGAGTATCTCTTGATTTTTAAAGCTACTGCCGAACCAAAATGGCACTTCTACTCACAGTACACCGAGGGAACGATGCCCATGGCATTTTACTTTGATGATATTAAAGGATATAAATTAGTAGGTAAAGTTTCTGAATCACCCAAACCAAAAGAAGAGTATGACAAACTTTTAGGTGGTTTAACCAAATATTGGGATAAAACGGCTACCTTCAAACAGAAAATCAAAATCACTTCAAAAGAAGATGTTGATGTTCATGGTGCAATTGAATTTCAAGCTTGTATCGATGGTGCTTGTACCATGCTAACTTATGATTTCAAGTTCACGCTACCTGGCATAAAAGAAAAAACGCAGGTTGAAGAGCAAAAGCCAATCCCTGTCGAAACTGAAGAACCAAAGGTAATAGAAGGAACAGAAGAAGAAACATCTCAGAATGCAATAAACGATGAAGTCAAAACTATTGATTCGACTGAAAGTACTACCGTAGATAACTCTGAGCAAAATGATACAACAGTTGCAGCAGCAACAGCAAGCTCAAACAATAATAAGTCAGATAGCAAGAAGCCCGAAGGAGCAAAACAAGGAATGTTTATGATTTTCCTTTTTGCATTTTTAGCAGGAATGCTAACCTTGATTACTCCTTGTGTTTTCCCAATGATACCCATGACTGT
Source organism: Bacteroidota bacterium (assembly GCA_003973505.1). Next base: position 11,216 of record QNXT01000115.1, on the reverse strand, counting down.
AAGCTTTTTTATGAAAGGCCAAAAAAGTCGTGCTGCTGGATTGAAACAAGCCTATTTCTTTGGTTTCTCTATAGTAGCCATTTTTGCAGTATTAGGACTTGCTCTTACCCTATTATTAGGTAAAGATGCCATGTACATCATTAGTACACACTGGATACCAAATACCTTATTCTTTATCATATTTATGATATTTGCACTTTCATTCTTTGGCTTATTTGAATTAACACTTCCTAGTGGACTAATAAATAAAGCAGATGAAAATGCTGATAAAGGAGGATATATTGGAACTTTCTTTGTTGCTTTTACTACCGTGTTAGTATCATTCTCTTGTACAGGACCTATTTTGGGTGCAGCACTTATTGAGCTAAGTTCCGGATCGGATAATAGTATTGTATTCTTCATCTCAATGATTGGCTTTGCACTAGGTTTTGCAGTTCCATTTACACTTTTAGCCATGTTCCCATCTGTATTGAAGAAGCTAAAATCGGGAAGTTGGTTGAATACCGTGAAAATCGTATTTGGTTTTATCGAAATTGCTTTAGGAATGAAGTTTCTTTCGATGGCCGACCTTGGTGCTAACTGGGGATTATTAGATCGTGAAACATTCCTAGCCATCTGGATTGTGACCTTTAGTTTATTAGGTTTATATCTTTTAGGAAAGTTAAAATTCAAAGGAGATAGCGATGTGGATGTAATTGGTGTTCCTCGCCTATTTTTATCAATAGTAACATTCTCATTTGTAGTTTATATGATTCCAGGTTTATGGGGAGCTCCCTTAAAAGCCCTTTCTGGCTATGTACCTCCAATGACAACTCAGGATTTCGACTTGAATAGAATGATTGTTGAAAACAGTGGTGGACAAGGCATTTCTCATAAAAATGATTTAGGAGAACGTAAGTACACCGACATACTTCATATGCCCACAGGCTTTGATGGATTTTTCGACCTTGAAGAAGCTAAGGCTTATGCAAAAAAAGTAAATAAGCCAATATTCGTAGACTTTACAGGTAAAACTTGTGCTAATTGTCGTGAAATGGAAAATAGTGTTTGGACCGACCGCGAAGTAAAACGTATTCTAAATGATGAATATGTAATGGTTGCACTTTATGCTGATGCTAATTTCATAAAGCTGGATAAAAAAGACTGGGTTACTACTAAAGATGGTAAAACCATTAAACGTTTAGGTTCTAAAAACCTAAATTATCAAATTACCCGATTCAATATGAATGCACAACCCTATTATGTGCTGATGGACTATAATGAAGAAGTTTTAACCCCTGAAAATAAGGCATACGATAAGCATATTCCAAACTTCATTGATTTCCTTAATAAAGGATTAGAGGAATATAAAAAGCGACATAAATAAAAGATGTCAAAATAAATTAAATGAAAAGGCTGCTCAATAGGGCAGCCTTTTTTTATTTCTTTTCTTCTTCACTGGGCAAACCCAATTCTTTTTTAAGTCCTTGTATAAAGTGTTTTTGTAGTTCCTCCATTGCGGATGAAGCCATGGAAGCCATTATAGGATTCATATCAGCCTTTATTATCATTTTGAAATTCGTACCCTCTTTCCCTAAATCGAAGAATAATAGCTCCATATCGAAATCAACAGAATTATTACCAAAGGTACCCACAACGATTTTTTCATTGAGCTTATTCTCATACATTTTCAATTGGGTAAATGTGGAACCATCATATATAAAACTACATACATCACCATCAAATTTCCATTCTTTAGTATGTTTTTTAAGCAGTTTTTTATAGTTCTTTAGATTGCTTAAAAGCGAATACACTTTTTTTATGGAAATGGGTAGTAAAATCGTTTCTTCAGCTAGATTTCTCATAAATAAATTGTTTGTTTACAAACAAAAATATACAAAAAAAGCGGCGAAACTGCCGCTTTTCATTTTTTATACTTTGTAAAAAATTCTCATTCTATTTTCCCCACTCAGAAGGATTCAAGCGCCATTCTTGCAAAGAGCTTACATCATCCTGATGAATACTTTTTGCCTCAAGAGCTTGTTCGATAAGTGTATTATAAGAAGTTAAGGTTTCCAAACGCACTTTTGCTTCTTTGAAATTATCCTCAGCCACTTTAAAACCGTAAGTAAAAATGGCAACCATACCCTTTACTTCACAACCTGCTTCACGAAGTGCTTGAACAGCCTTCAAAGAGCTTCCTCCCGTTGAAATCAAATCTTCAACGACCACAACAGTTTGTCCTTCATTAATTGCTCCTTCAATTTGATTTCCCATTCCATGTTTCTTTTTCTCTGGTCGAACATATACAAAAGGTTTCCCTAATTGTTCAGCAACCAAAGCTCCATTAGCAATAGCACCCGTAGCTACACCTGCTATTACGTCCACATCACCCCACTCCTCTTGAATAATGTTTGCAAACTCTTGACGAATATAAGTTCTAATTTTGGGGTACGACAAGGTTTTACGATTGTCACAATAAATTGGAGATTTCCAACCCGAAGCCCATGTGAATGGCTCTTTCTTATTCAGTTTTACTGCTTGAATTTGTAATAATAATTCCGCTACCTTGTCTGCTGTTTGCTTTTGACTACTCATATCCGTTTTTTGTGTATTGTTTTTCAATTCAAGTGATTAAATATTTAACTTAGCAAGCAATATTTTCACTTATAATAAGCGCAAATGTATAAAGTTTTTATCAATAATAAACGGCTAATTTTAGCAAATAGTAAAGAAATATTTAACTATGGGAATGCCACTGTAGTATGTTTGAAAAATCCTAAAACAGTGAATGCCGCTATTCGAAATCATCTGCTTAAATCAAGCTCTTCCGACTTTATTGTTTTATCAGCAGATGATAAAAAATTAATCGAAACATTTGAAGCTAATTACGAACTTCGCCTGGCAGCTGGCGGATGGGTTTGGAATAAAAAAAATGAGCTCTTAATGATTTATCGTGAAGGACATTGGGATATTCCAAAAGGGCATTTAGACAAGGGCGAAACACTTGAAGAATGTGCTATGCGCGAAGTGGAAGAAGAAACCGGGGTGTCGAACCTTGAGATTGGCTCTAAAATTGGAATCAGTCGCCATATATATGAATATAAAGGACGAATGGTGCTAAAGGTGACGCATTGGTATAAAATGAAAACAACAACGGAAGCAAAGCTTATTCCACAAACAGAAGAAGGAATTGAGAAAGTGCAGTGGGTAAATAAATCCGAAGTGGAAGACTACTTACGTTTATCTTGGGATTCTTTATATGAATTTTATAAAGAGCATACGATATCCTAATTGAATACACTTTACAATATTTTACAAAACATAGCGTTATGGTAATTGAACACAAATCTAATATCTTCATGAAAAAAATTACAATTTACAGCTTGGCTATTATTGGTCTTAGCTTGGTATTTATGGCTGCCACGAAAAAAAATACACCAATAGTTAGCCTTAAAAATATCGATAAAACAATGGTTAAGGTGGATTCAAATCTTTATGCCGCTATATACGAAACCACCAATTTTCAATATAGAGAGTTCCTCAACGAATTGAAAAAAGAAAAAGAAATGAAACTTCTTGAGATTGCTCAAATTGACTCGGCAAATTGGGTGTCAAAAAACAATTATATGGAGCCATTTATGGATTATTATCATACACATCCTGCTTATGATAATTACCCAGTAGTTAATATTTCCTACGAAGCTGCAAAGCTATATTGCAATTGGCTTAGTCAGAAATACAATAACAATCCACATCGTAAATTCAATAAGGTTCTAATTCGTCTTCCTAGCAAAGAAGAATGGCAAAAAGCAGCAATAGGAACAATGCAGCATGCTCCCTACCCTTGGGGTGGACCCTATGTAACAGGCAATTGCAATTTTCATAAGATTCACCAAGCCAGCATTCACTGGGACAAGGAAAAGGGGGAATATGGACTTCCTAAGCACGCTAGCAATATGGGTATTGCCAATAATATTAACGAAAATACAACAGGCACCATGCTGGTAAACTCCTTTAAACCTAACAGCATCGGCTTATACAATATGAGTGGCAATGCTGCCGAGATGATACAAGAAAAAGGAATTGCCTGTGGTGGTGGATGGCGTTCTGCAGGTTATGATGTACAAATCACTTCCACCGAAAAATATGAGCACTCAGATATTGATTTAGGATTTCGGTATTTTATTGAAATTATTAAAGAATAGGCATCATTTTCCATTAAGTTTACGTGTCAATTATGTGATGTTTCTCACATTATTCATATGTATTATGTGATATTTCTCACATTATTCATACGTATAATGTGATTTATCGAAATTGACAAAGCTTATCCAATAAATAAAAAACGGCCATTCAAATAAATGAATGACCGTTTTCTCTTATATAATTAAAATGTTTCTAACCACATTTTGAGTATCCACAACTTGTACAGCTCAAACAACCTTCTTTATATACCAACGCATCGTCGCCACACTCAGGACAAGTGGTATCTTTTGACTTCGTTCCATCAGGTATAAATTTCTTCAAAGCTCGAACCACTCCCGTTTTCCAGGTGTTAATACTATCATTCTCAAAGCTTAAAGTATTTACAATATCCACTACAAATGGTAATGGCATACCGTGACGAAGGATTCCTGAGATAAGTTTTGCATAATTCCAAAACTCTTTATCAAATGTACGAGAAAGTCCGCGATACTCTTGCATCACGCCACCACGATCTTCAAACTCGAAATCGTAACGACTCTTACCCTTCTCAGTTCTATTCTTTACCACCCAACCTTCTTCAACATAAGTAGGAATAAAGAAATCTTCGGCCTTACCAGTAAATACCTCATAAGGACGTCCCTTATAAATACCTACAACAGCCACCCATTTCTCTTTATTGTTTTGGAAACGTACAATACTTGCTTCTAGTTTTTTAGGACGAGATGGAGCTTGAGTTTCTTTGAAATCATTTTCATCTTCTTTTTCCTCCTTTTTGTCGTTTGACACTAGAACTCCCGAACGCGAACCTTCACGATAAACGGTAATTCCCTTACAACCCGACTTCCAAGCCTCTTCGTATATCTCTCCAATCAATTCTTCTTTGGCTTCCTCAGGAACATTCACCGTTACACTAATGGAGTGATCTACCCATTTCTGAACAGCTCCTTGCATTTTAACCTTTGCAACCCAATCTACATCTGCAGAAGTTGCACCATAATAAGGAGACTCTTTAATAATTTCATTCAGTTGTTCCTGATTCATTTTCTTAACCTCTTCCACATCATAACCATTCACACGCATCCATGTTTCAAAGTTATGATGGAATACAGGATATTCTTCCCAATGATCGCCAACCTCATCCACGAAAGTTGCATTCGCAGTGCTATCATTTGGATTCACCTTACGACGACGCATATAAGACACCATAAATACAGGCTCAATTCCTGATGATGTTTGTGCCATCATACTTGTTGTTCCTGTTGGAGCTATGGTAAGTAATGAGATATTACGACGACCATACTTTTTCATATCCTCCTCCAATCCCGGAGCAGCAGAGAAAATACGATTTATGAATGGGTTATTTTTCTCACGTTTATAATCATAGATAGGGAAAGAACCACGTTCTTTAGCTAATTCTACAGACGCACGGTAGGCCTCTACGGCTAAAAATTTATGTACTTCTACCGAAAACTCCGTAGCTTCGTCCGTACCATACTTTAATCCTAAAGCAGCTAACATATCACCTTCAGCAGTGATTCCCACACCAGTACGACGTCCCTGCTCTGTTTTATTTCGGATATTCATCCATAGATTACGTTCTACAGCTTTTATTTCATCTGATTCAGGGTCTGAATCGATTTTAGCAATGATGCGATCAATTTTTTCTTGCTCCAAATCAATGATATCATCCATTATACGCTGAGCTATATGTACATGCTTGGCAAATAATTTATGATTGAATCGAGCTTTATCAGTAAATGGATTTTCTACATATCCAAATAAGTTAATGGCTAATAAACGACAGCTATCGTAAGGACATAAAGGAATTTCACCACAAGGATTGGTAGAAACGGTTTTAAATCCCAAATCGGCATAACTATCAGGAACTGACTCTCTGATTACAGTATCCCAAAACAAAATACCAGGCTCAGCCGATTTCCATGCATTATGCACAATTTTATTCCAAATACGACGTGCATCGGTTGTTGTTACATGAGTAGGATTGTCTGAATCAATGGGATATTGTTGTTTAAACTCAGTACCATTAATAACTGAACGCATAAAATCGTCAGTAATTTTCACAGATACATTAGCTCCCGTAACCTTTGTACTATCAATTTTGGCATCAATAAAATCTTCTGAATCAGGATGGTTAACGGCAATACTCAACATTAAAGCTCCACGACGACCATCTTGTGCTACTTCACGGGTAGAATTTGAATAACGCTCCATAAAAGGAACAATACCCGTTGAGGTGAGTGCACTATTTTTAACAGGGCTACCCTTTGGACGAATACCGCTCAAATCGTGACCAACTCCACCACGTCGCTTCATCAATTGCACTTGTTCTTGGTCAATTTTCATAATTCCTCCATAAGAATCAGAGTTACCTTCATTTCCAATTACAAAACAATTTGATAAAGATCCTACTTGATACTTATTACCAATACCAGCCATAGGACTTCCTTGAGGTAGAATATACTTAAATCCCTGAAGTACATTAAACAACTCATCTTCACTCATTGGATTATTATACTTCAATTCGATTCGAGCAAGCTCGCGAGCTATTCGGCGATGCATATCATCAGGCGTTTTCTCGAAGATATTTCCATAGCTATCCTTCAATGCATATTTATTAATCCACACTCCGGCAGCCATTGAATCTCCTTTGAAATACTCCGTTGCAGCCTCTAAAGCCTCCTCATAAGTATAACTTTTTTCTTCAAGCTGTGACGCTCCCACCTCAGCTTGTTTTTCATCTATTAAAGTCGTTTGCATTTCTTCCTTATTCGTTTTTTTCGATTTATTCCTTGCTTCCAGCAATTCGTCATACAGTTTATTCGATTTGCTTTCCTCTCCCAAAACATCATTATTCGTCTCCAATTGAGCAAAAAGGTCAGGATTTGTCATAAGTATAAATCTTTAAGTTGTTTATTAATATAAATTTCAGCCATTTACAAAATTCCCCTTTCAGAATTTCACGATTACGAAGATAGTACGAGAATTGTTATTTTTAGTACTGCATTTATTAACAATCATCCTAAGTTTTCAACGAAATAATCTAACTATCTGTGAATGACAAAATAAAACTTTCATCAAAACACGATTTTTCAGAATACTGATTTAGTGTTATTTACGCTTATTTAGAATAATTCTACCTAAAACTCAGAATTTCATTTAAGGCCTATTCAGTAAGGATTTCAAGCAAAAAATCAGGCTAAATTTAGAGGAAAATGGAAGAAAAATAACACTAACGTTTAGTATATATTATTTACTGTTTTTAACAAGAAAATCATTTTTTGCACAAGATTAAATTCTAACTTCTGTCCAATGAAAATTTAAGTGGTACTCTTTTTTTTAAAACAAGCTTATCTTATTGAAAAATTTCAACTAAGAGTTTTTTAGAATGTTAATGGGATAATAATTTTGGCTTATTGGTCTTGTTCCCAAATCAACTTTTTGCCGAACCCCAAACGATTGTCGGTTAGTTTCAGAAAATTCACTTTCAAGCCCCACATGGTTTCTAATTTCAATACTGCATAAGGATAAGCTTTAAGATAGGCTAGCTTTCCTTTTTTTAGCTCCTGCCCTTCCAAAGGCTCAGCAACTCCGGCTATTTGCAAGCCCTGTATTTTCCCAATCGTTTTTGTTTCTAATACAATATTGGCTGCCACTTTCGGATTGTCCAACATTTCACTCCCATGGCGGGTTTCTTTATCAGAGGTAAATACAAACATATTTTGCTCTGGCAAATACACATAAAAGCAATTTGCAGTATAGGGCTGACCATCCTTTACAGTACTAAGTGTAAGTACATGGTGCTCATTTATAAAATCGATGAATTTTTGATCTATCATGCTGCGAAAATAAAGAATTAATATCAGAAAAGAGCCAAAATACCTAATAAATAAATGTAACTTTTCTATATATAACAAAATACCGTTTTGAAATATCCAAAACAAAAAAGGCCTCTCCGATTGCTCGAAGAGGCCTAATATAATTAGCTGTTAATTCCTAGTTGTTAACTAGCATTTTCTTGGTGATACGATGGTTGTTAAACACGATCGTATAGTAATATATACCCGAAGTCAAAGATGTAGCATCAATCTCAATTTGGTTCTTTCCAACTTGACGATCCAACTCTTTAGAAATAATTACTTGTCCAAGAGCATTACGCAATTCGAAATGAACTTTACCTGATTGAGGAATATTGAAATCAACTGTCACCTTACCATGAGCAGGGTTTGGACGATTTTGCTTCACGCTAAATCCATCAGCTTGGCTTCCTTCAATACCCACATTATTCACTCCTAAGTAGGTCTTACAGAAATCATTATTAGTAAGGTCAGCATCGCCGATAACCGTTGCTTTAGCGCATACTTGGTAATAATTAAGTGGTGACTTATAAGTATCCGTAAAGGTATAAACCAATGTATCCATACTCGCTAAACTACCACTCCATGTACCTGTACCTTTAGGAGCATTGTTTACTCTATACTCAAAGTTAATACTTGTAAGAGTCGTTGTACCATTATTCACAACCTGTACTCGAACCGTATTATCAAGAGTAATTTTCGTAGTATCGCTCCATGCCTGATCAACAGATAGACCAATTGTTTGAACATCAATTGGAGCCATTGATATATGAACTTGCTTACAAGTTTCATCATTCTGAGGATGAGCATCATTCATTTCAGTCTTAGCACAGATATTAAAATCGGCGTTTGGAGCAGTAAATCCTGTAGCGAAGGTATAAGTCTTCACCTCACCTGGCAATAAACCCGGAGCAGGAATTGTGAATGTAGCAGTCTCAGTAGTAGCTCCAATAGTATAAGAAACTGGGATATTAATCAAAGGATCGGTACCGAAGTTTTTCACATCAATAGCTACAGTTACATTTGACCCAACAGGAACAGAAGCCACAGGAGTACTAATAGCGACTACACCTGCATCTTGAGCAATTTTAAATGTCTCAACAGAGAAATCGTCAATCGCCCAACCATCAGCATAATTTCCTTGAAGATTACTGAAAAATTGGAATCTAAATTGAATAATATCAGGATGATTAAAGGTTGTATTATTAAGCATTAGCTTATAGGTTGACTCTACCCAACCATTACTACTACCCGACCACCATGGATTACCTCCAAATGATGAATTATACCAGTTTGTTCCATTAGGATCATTCTGTAAACCTAGTATAATCCATGGTCCATTGTCAATAGAAACCTGAATTGTTCCTCCATCATAACTCTGAGTATCAAAGTAATGCCAGAACTTCAATATCGCACTATCAAGTCCGGTAGTAACAATACGTGGAGAATATAGGTATTGAGATGAATTGTTGGCATATTGTCCATCCAAATCAATTCCCCATACATTCGCAGAACTATGTGCTGAATTGATATTAGTCATTGCAGGAACTCCTCGCTCCCATTGATTCACCACAGTATCTGCCATCCATAAATCTTGACCTTCAAAGTCGTCAGTGTAATCAAGATTTACTGTAGGATATACAAAAGTAGTCTTACAAATTGTATCGTTAAATGTATTGGTATCACCTGTAAGTGTAGTAAAGGCACAAATGGTATTTAAGCCCTCTTGCAGCGTAATATTTCCGAAACTAACATCCATAGAATCCCTTGGAGCAATGGCTGTTGTATTATAAGTTATGGAAACGGGAGCAGCACCATTAAGAATATAGGAAACATCTACAGAATTGATGGTATCTGTTCCATAATTACGCACACGAACACTTAAAGAAGAAGCAAGATTTTCTGAAATCGTTTTCGGATTAATAATCGCTTCAACACCGGCATCAATAGGATCTGATGGCGCAATCACAACCATATAATCCTCAGTTTCCCCCGAAGAATAAGGTCCACATGGAGACACCATTGAAGCATTAGCACCATTTCTTGCAATTACTCTCATTCTAACCGTACCAGGCAAAGCATTATAAGGCACTTTTACATTACCCGTTAGTGTGGTTGGCCCATTATATACTGATTCAAAAGCAATCTCTGAGGGCTCATCAAATACTCCATTCTGATTATAATCGATATACACTTTGCAATAGCCCGTAGATGCCCATACAGGATCATCAAACACGATATCCACAGAGATTGGATAAGTCATACCAGCTTGAATTTGAGCTGGTGCTATATTTGTATAATCCGTAAATGTAGCTTTATACGGAGCTGAAGATGTATTATTAATACTTGCAAAAGTTACATTTCCAATATCTTCATCAAGAGTAGATACAGCTCCTGAAGTACAATACACAGCCACCAAATGAGTCACATTTGTATGAAGTGTATCGTTCAAATGATTTACATCCGTTGCCAAATCAGTATAAACATGAATTGCATAAGTAGAATCAGCTATAGATAAATCAGCAGGAGTACTAAATGTATAGTCGATACTATCATTAGCAGCAACATTTGAGAATACGGTATCAATTACCGGAGCATTATTGTTCAAAACATAGGCTACAGGTATCGTATCCTGATCTGCTGTACCAAAGTTCTTAACTCTCACTGTAATCATTTCGTTAGTCTTCAAATAAATATCGGTAGTAGGACTAACTAATAAGGAAGCTGCAACATCATTGGCATTCTGATTTCCTACATTGATAATCAGTGGAACCCTATTACTAGCACATCCTAAGTTTGATTTAAGAGGAATTTGGGGATTAGCAACACCAAAACTAGCAGCAACGCCATTAGCACCCACAACCCAATCCGAAGCCAAATTATTATCAGCAATAGTACGAATTGCGCCAACATTACCTGATCCACTCATTAATGAACCTGAGAAATCATCAGTACTTACTCCACTACTTGCAGGGAATTGTGCTCCATTTGATGCAAAAGCATCAACAATATTTCCATTAGGATCTTTCAACCAATAGCTTACTTGCGAACTTGGTATAATACCACTATGAGTACCTATATAGAATACATTATTTCCTGCGGGTCCTACAGCCAAGCCTGAACCATAAAGAGCCAAAACGGTACTTCCGCCAC
>QNXT01000116.1 GCA_003973505.1 Bacteroidota bacterium | reverse complement strand
AACATTTTTCCAAGTTTGGATACCCCAACTTGCGCTGCATCTGTTCGTTACTTCAATGCTCAGGCATCGAAATTGGATAACACCGTGGTTCTTTGTATTTCAAAAGACCTTCCATTTGCTCAAGCACGTTTTTGCGGAGCTGAAGGTTTAGAAGATGTACATACACTTTCTAGTTTCCGTGGAAATGAGTTTAGTAATGCTTATGGAACACTTATCGTTGATGGTCCTTTGGCAGGCTTAGAGTCAAGAGCGGTTGTGGTAGTTGATGAGAATGGAAATGTAACCTATACTCAGCAGGTTCATGAGATTGTGGATGAGCCTAATTATGATGAGGTTTTAGCTGCATTATAGTTAATTGGTAAAAAAATAATAGGCCGCTAATTCACGAATAATTTCGTGAATTAGCGGCTTTTTTATTTCTTAAAATCAATTTAACCCGAGAATTTTACTATTATATTAGTCATTTAACCCGAGAATATTACTATTACAATAGTCATTTAACCCGAGAAATTTACTATTACAGTATGTTTATATTAAATTATTGCATACCTTTGCCGTGAAATAATATGCCTTATGATAAAACGAGATATAAAAGACAGTATAGTTAAAAGCCTTGCATTAAAGGAGGTAACTATAATTACGGGCGCAAGGCAGGTCGGCAAAACAACTATTTTAAAAGAAATAATAGCCGATTTAAAAATTAAGGCCAATAAAGTTCTGTATTTTAATCTTGATATTGAGGAAGACAGTAAGCATTTTTCATCGCAGCAGCAACTACTCAATAAAATTGAATTGGAAGTTGGGCGAGATAAGGCATTTATTTTTATTGATGAGATTCAACAAAAAGAGGATGTCGGGAGATTCTTAAAAGGAATCTATGATATGGACTTGCCCTATAAGTTTATCGTTACCGGTTCGGGAAGCATTGAACTCAAGGAAAAGATTTCAGAAGCACTTACAGGTCGTAAATACCTTATTGAGATGAAGCCTGTAAGTTTTGTGGAATTTGTTAACTATAAAACGCATTATAAATATAAAAACCGACTAGATAAATATTTCGCAATTGAGAAAGAACAAAGTCGTTTATTACTCGACGAATATTTAGCCTTTGGAGGTTATCCTGCGGTAATTACAGCAGATACCGTTACTCGTAAACAAGAAATAATGAACGAGGTTTTTGTTTCGTATATTACCAAGGATATATCGTTTTTACTTGGGGTTCGTTATCCCGACAAATTTGTTAAGCTTATTAAACTTTTGGCAGTGCAATCGGGCGGAATTATCAATTATTCGCAGCTTGCCCAAGATACCGGAATTCGAACCGAAACCCTAAAAACATTCCTTTGGTATGCAGAGCAGACCTTTATTATAAAGATTGTAAAACCATTCTTTAGCAATCCTAAAAAGGAGTTGACCAAATCGCCCACAATTTATTTCAACGATTTAGGTATGCTAAACTTTAGTAATAATAGTTTCACAGGAGAACCCAATAGGGGTATGGTTTTTCAAAATTTTGTATTCTTGGTATTGGAGAGTCGATTTTCGAAAGGACTTCAAAAAATTAATTATTGGCGTACCAAAGATAAGGCAGAGGTAGATTTTATTGTTCATTCGAAAGACGGCGTAGTTCCAGTTGAAGTAAAGCAAAAGGAGATGAAAAAAATGGAAATCACCCGCTCGTTTCGAAGTTTTTTATCGACTTATAATCCCCAAAAAGCTTTTGTAATTAATTTGGACTATGAAAGTTTTGAGAGAATAGAAGATACCAACGTTCATATTATTCCTTTTTGGCATTTGTTCTCAATAGAAATATAAAGCCATACCATAAATAAGCAAGCCTATGAGCAAGATAATGCTGGAATAAGGGAGTATCTCCTTTGCTTTAAGCTTGCTTATTCCCAAAAGAGGCAAGGCCCAAAAGGGTTGAAGCATATTTGTAAGCTCATCGCCATAAGCCAAAGCCATGATGGTTTTGGGGATACTCACATGCAATTGCTGGGCTGCTTCCACCAAAACGGGTCCCTGTACCGCCCATTGTCCGCCACCACTTGGTACAAAAAAGTTGACAATGCCTGCACTGAGCATGGCAAACAGCGGAAAGGTATCTTGATTAGATATTTGAATAAAAAAGTTGGTAAAAACCATCGTCAATCCAGAGTATTTCATCACACCCATAATTCCGGCATAAAGTGGAAATTGTATCATAATTCCACTGCTGCTAGCAATGGAGCTGCTTATGGCTTGGGAAAAAGAATGCAAATTGGGATAAAGAATTAAGGAAAAAGCAAAAAGCAGCATATTGATAATATTGATATTTAACCCGGAAGAATTTCCTTTGAAAAAGTTCAGAAAAACCGCAATAAGCATTAGCAATCCAAAGCCTTTGCTAAACCATGCTGTTAGATCGAGTTTCTCAGCTCCTGTTCCTTGTGCTTTGCTTTTTTGAATCTCTATTTGGTGTTTCTTTTTGATAAAATCCAAAAACTAAGCGGAATCAGTATAAGGCTTGCGCCAATTACCATCATATTCATGGATGAAAATAGGGTTTCTGTAATACTGATTTGGCCTATTTGATTAAATAAGAAATGTCCTTTTTCAGCTACTTTTAAAGGGGCTGAACCCGAGAGCCCGCCATGCCAAACCATCAATCCGGAATAAGCTGCAGCTCCAATTAATGGGTAATTTAAGTCTTGCTTCTGCTCTTTAGCTTTTTTGCCAATTTGTTGTGCTAGCAAAGCGCTTAAAATCAGTGAAAGTCCCCAATTAAGATAAGCTAATGACAGGCTGATAATTGACACCAAAATTACAGCTGAGGAAGTAGTATTGGCATATTTTACCATTGATAAAACAAAGCGTTTGAATACCGGTGTTAGAGCCAGGGCATTTCCCAAAACCAACATCAACATCATTTGCATAGCAAAGGTGAGTAATTCCCAGAAACCTTTTTGCCAAAAACCTAAAATATTGATTAAATGATTGGTGTCAGGATTTGTGTTGTCAGTTAATATTAGAGCGAGTATAAAACTAAGAATTGTTAGCAGTATAGCTAATGCAAAGGGTGAGGGGAGAATTTTTTGAAACCAGGATGTGGTAGATTTAGCTTTCATTATTATTATTTTATCACATCAAAATCTTATCATTTAATTAAACTAAAATCCGAAAAAACTACCGGCAAAGAAATAAGTCCAAAGGCTAATAACGATAATACCAAAAATATTCAGAATTAAACCTGTTCGAGCCATATCTTTAATTTGCAGTCGGTTTGATCCAAACACAATGGCATTTGGAGGTGTGGCCACGGGTAGCATAAAGGCCATTGAAGCCGCAAAAGTTGCCGGAAGCATTAGTAATAATGGATGAATATTTGTGCTAATGGCAAGGGTAGCCAATATGGGTAATATCATGGTTGTGGATGATGAATTTGATGTGAGTTCCGTTAGGAAAATCATAATGGTAGAAACCGTAAAAATGATAATAAGAGGGTGTAATTCTTTTAAGCCTTGCATTTCGTTTCCCAAGAAACCCGAAAGACCTGATTCTTTGAAACCTGATGCAAGGGCAAAACCGCCACCAAAAAGTAAGATTATTCCCCAGGGCATTTTTTTAACGGTTTGCCAATCCATCAATACTTTGCCCTTATTCTGTTTTGATGGGATAAGAAATAAAAATAGGCTCATCGTGATTGCCACAGTACCATCATTGATGTATTTTGGGTATTTTAGTAAAGAAGCCCAACCAGGGAAATGAAAATCACCAATATTTAAGGCTGATCGTGTCATCCATAGAATGGCAGTGGAAATGAAAATGGTCAATACAATACGCTCTTCATAACTAGCTTTTCCAAGCTTGAGGTATTCCTTTTCAAAATTCACAGAAGTATTGCCTTTCCATATCTTGCTTTGCCCTTTTGCAAACATAAAATACAGGAGTGTGTACATAATGGCAAACATAGTAATGCTTAAAGGAAGCGCAAAAATCATCCATTGTGAAAAACTAATCTCCGGATTATTTGGAAAGTTTATCAAATAAATTTGGGCAAAAATAGGATTTGGTGGGGTGCCAATTAGGGTGGCTATCCCACCGATGGAAGAGCTATAGGCTACGCCTAAAAGGAGTCCCACTGCATAAAGTTTTAGTTTTTCCTTGCCATATATCTCTTCAAGGTTGCCAACAACAGAAAGCAAAATGGGAAGCATCATCATGGTGGTTGCTGTATTGGAAATCCACATGGAAAGAAATGCTGTTGCCAACATAAAACCTAGTAATATTTTTGCAGGGCTAGTGCCAGTTAACATTAGTATTTTTAAGGCAATACGCTTGTGTAGATTCCATTTTTGCAAAGCCAAAGCGATGATAAACCCTCCAATAAAAAGAAAGATGATGTAATTATAGTAGGTTGAGGATGTTTCTTTTCCGTCCATAATTCCCAGTAGGGGAAATAATACTACCGGGAGCAAAGCGGTAACGGCAAGCGGTACTACTTCGGTAATCCACCATACAGCCATAATAAGGGCAACAGCTGCCATATTATTTGCAGGAATTCCTGCATTTAGGGGTTGTACTGCAATAATAATAATTGCAATAATGGGTGTGATTATATAGGCAATTAGTTTTTTAATACTCATTGTATTTATTTGAAAAGGAAACAATCAAAGTTAAGAAAAATATAGATGAAAAAGCAAGTACATAAAAAAAGGGTCAACACGAATGCTGACCCTTTTGGTATAATTTATTTGATAATACTATTCATCCTTTGAGGCATCATAACCTTTAAGAGTAGAGTAGTTTATCTTTAATGCATTTGCTTTACGTAATTCTTGTTTTACATCAGTTACAATTCCCATCTTAGCATCAGAGTCAACCTTCATAGAAACAATGTGTTTCTTGCGCTTATACTCAGCTATTTTGGTAACTTTTTCTTCAATAAAACCACGTATCTCACTTACTTCTGCAAAAGCATCATTTAATTGAATACGATCTTCGTCTCCCCATTTTTTAGCCAAAGCTTTTGTGGGTTTTCCGATATAGATTGCACTCACCAATGATTTGTCCTCAAGTTTCTGAACCTCAGAAGCCTTTGGAGCTTTTACAGTCACCTTAAGTTCTACCTCACGCATAACCGTAGATACCATAAAGAAGAATAATAACATAAAGATGATATCTGGTAGCGATGCTGTTGAAATTGCAGGTAGCCCCTTTTTTCCGTCTTTTTTAAATTTGCTCATTAGTTCTTCCCTCCAAAATCAGCAGGTTCAGCCTCTGAAATAGCCATCGGAACAGCCTTTTGTATTTGTTTAGCAGCTTCTTTGTCGCTTTCTTTTTTACTGTCAAGCAACTCTTTGAAAGTTACGCCATAATACTCTTTAGCTAATTCATCACGCAATTCACGAACAGCTCCTGCCAATTCATTTTGTACATGAATATAAATTTTATACGATGTTCCACGGTCGTTCTGCATCGACACAACGCCTTTCGATTTATAATAAGGAACTATTCTGCCCTTAATATCTAACTCGATTTTCTCTGTTTCAGGAAAACGTGGGTCATCTGGATAGTGAGGACGCAAGAACTCTTTAACATCAGCACGTAATGTCTTAATGTTTCCAGGTCTTGAGTCCTGTCCTTTAGTAGTTATCAAAATCATATCGGCGGAGTTAATCAACACTGTGTAGATATTCCGCTTATTGATTTGTGGTGGATCAACATTTTTGTCCAATGGAGGAGGTAGTTTCCGTACGATTCCCGAGTCAACGTCCATGGTAGTAGTTACCAGGAAGAAGATCAAGAGTAGGAACGCGATGTCCGCCATTGATCCGGCACTTATTTCGGGTGTTTCACGTCTCATACTATTACCTCTTTAATGTCAATTTATATACACTAGATCCAAGGATTGCCACTACTGCAGCACCTCCTAGAATATATACTAAATAAATTAGTGATCCAATTAACTTAGATTCTTCACTGCTTACATTAAACTTTGTATACACTTCAGCATCGATATTACCTGAAGCCAATAGGTAAGAAACCAAATAGATTCCTCCTAAAATGGCAAAACTGATTAATACTCTAACTGCTGCTTTGGGGTCAGTTATGAGTTGAATTACACTAAATAAAAGTGTAGCAAAAACTCCTAATCCCAACAAACCAGCTGCGATGCCAAAATACGGATTTAATAATGTAGCAGTTAAAGCAGGGTCTCCTTTTAAATCACCACCATTTGCAATTACAAGTGCTGTATATACAGCTCCTGCAACCATAACCAAAATGGTAAAGATCTTTGTTACTTTAACTATCATATTATCCATAAGGCAGACTATTTTTTATGTTCTGATAAAATATCCATGAAAGAAATTGAACTATCTTCCATATCGTTTACTAAACTATCCACTTTTGCAAGTAAGTAATTGTAAAAGATTTGAAGAATAATCGCTACAATCAAACCAAATACAGTTGTAAGAAGGGCTACTTTAATACCCGATGCTAACGGTTGGGCTAATATCACCAGCTTTTTCAATCATATCAAAAGCTTGAATCATACCAATTACAGTACCCATGAAACCAAGCATCGGTGCTAATGCGATAAATAGACCAATCCAAGAAAGACCTTTTTCTAATTTACCCATTTGAACACTACCGTAGGCGATAATTGATTTCTCAACATTGTCTAAACCTTCGTCGTATTTCATCAATCCTTGATAGAATATACTAGCAACAGGACCTCTTGTATCTCTACATACATCTTTAGCAGCTTCAATACCACCGGTCTTAATAGAAGATTCTACTTCTTCTAATAATTTACGAGTGTTAGTAGTAGCTAGGTTTAAGTAGATAATACGCTCAATTACAAGAGCTAAACCTAAGATAAGACTTAAAAGTACAGTTGACATAAATCCAGCTGAACCTTCAATAAAATATCTTTTTAAGATTTGGTGGAATGTTTCAGTAGGCTCTACTACATCTTCGTCGGCAACGGCAACTTCTTCCTCAACCTTTTCAGTTTCAGCGACAGCAGCGGTAGTGTCGGCGGCAGTAGTATCAGCTACTTCAGTTCCTTCTTCATTTGTTGCTTGTGCAACTTGTTCTTCTCCTGCTGCATTATCTTGAGCAAAAGTTTGATTAATGGGGCCAAAACTTAATAAGGCCATCATTGTCAGTAACGCAAAAAGTTTTCTCATGACTTGTGTTATTGATTTAAATTGAATTCAAAAATTAATACTTGTTTATATAATTACATTCTAAAATAATTACTACTTTTTTGTTCTCCGCATTTCTGCGGAGAGAGAGGGATTCGAACCCTCGAAACACTTTCGTATTTACACGCTTTCCAGGCGTGCCTCTTCAGCCACTCGAGCACCTCTCCAAAATCAGTGCGCTAAATTACAAAAATAATCAATACATGGTCACACCAAATTTCAATGGGAGTGTAAGTAAAACTTTTTTAAGGATATAATATCTTACTAATCTCTTGTATTATACGGTTAAATACAAATATTAATTAATTGTTATTTCAGATTTTTTAACATTCAATCCTTCATAATAAAGCTAAGACTAGGAAATATAGATAGATACATTTAGTGTGTTTTCGTCGTCTTTTGTTCAGTATCAAGGAGTAAATATTAGTTTATTAATTAATAAGGTGGTGTTTCGCGATACATCTTTGATTTTTTTTGTAACTTTGCACTCAAGAAATGACATAGAAACGACATTATTATTTATTTAAATTTATTATTATGAAAAAAAACTTACTATTACTTTTTGCCCTATTTATTGGTGGTATTACAATGGCTCAAAATGAGCTTTTCTTTTCTGAGTATGTTGAAGGTAGTGGAAACAACCGCGCTTTGGAGATTTTTAATCCTACATCCTCTGATATCAACCTAAAAGGGTATTCTATTTGTCGTTATTCAAATGGAAATTTGACACGATATGATGTTGCAATTACGGGAGTAGTACCAGCAAAAGGAACATGGGTAGCTGTATCGGATAAACGTGATTCAAGTGGTACAGGATATGATACTATGGTAGATCCTGTTCTTCAGGCAAAAGCGGATACTTTTCTTTGTCCAAATTACGGCTCGAATAAAACATTCTACTTTAATGGTAATGATGCCATGACTTTGGAAAAAGCAAATGGTACTTATATTGATATTATTGGTAAAATGGGTCAAGATCCAGGTGATGCTTGGACTATGGATGCTGCTGCTGGATATACTTCTGCCTATGGTGGAAAATGGTGGACTAAAAACCATACCCTGATCCGTAAGCCTTCTGTTACAGGAGGAGTTACTTCTAACCCTGATCCATTTTTTATTGTAGGTAATGAGTGGGATTCTCTTCCTAAAAACACTTTCGATCATTTAGGGTGGCATACATGTATAGTTGGTATTGAGCCTATAGTTAAAATCAATAATGCTTTCTTCTACCCCAATCCTTCATCTAATGGTTGGTTTATGGTAAAAGGTACTGAAGTTATTAAGTCTGTTAAAATCATGAATGTAATTGGTCAATCAATTGCCTATATTGTTAACCCTGAAGAGCGTGGTGATATGCGTATTGAAACTCAGGAAATGACAAAAGGAATCTATATGATTCAAATTAATTTTGCCGACAATACTTCCATAGTGAAGAAAGTTATTATTGAATAATTAAAGAATCACAATACAAAAACCTCCTTTTATTAAGTAAAGGAGGTTTTTTTTGCACTTTTGTAAATGGTGATATATTAAAACCCTTGTAATATGATTAGAAGCTTTACTTTTTTAATGGTTTTTCTTTTATTCTCAGCTTTTGTAAATGCTCAAAGTGGCGTATTGTCAGGAGTGGTAACGGATAAAATTAGTGGTGAAACACTTATTGGTGTTAACATAATGTACGCTCCCGGAAAAGGAGTTGTAACGGATATTGATGGAAAGTTTAAAATAAGCGTTCCGTATGGCACTTATCATTTGAAGTTTTCTTATGTAGGCTATAACCCATTAGAGAAAACAGTAGTAGTGGATCGACCCAACGTGAGTGTTAAGATAAAACTTGAAACGGAAACCTTGGATGCCGTAGAGATTGTTGCTGATGTGGCAAAAGCACGTGAAACACCAGTGGCTTTTTCTACCATTAAGCCCAAGCAATTGGAAGAGGAGTTGGCTTCACAGGATCTCCCTATGATACTTAACTCAACACCCGGTGTGTATGCAACACAACAAGGAGGCGGTGATGGAGATGCTCGAATCAATATACGAGGATTTAATCAACGAAATATTGCTGTAATGTTGGATGGAGTTCCCGTAAATGATATGGAAAATGGTTGGGTGTATTGGTCAAACTGGTTTGGATTGGATGTGGTAACACGCTCTATTCAAGTGCAACGCGGACTTGGAGCTTCAAAACTTGCACTTCCATCGGTAGGTGGGACGATGAACATCATCACTAAAGGAATTGACGCTAAAAGAAATTTAAGACTTAAACAGGAGGTTGGAAGTGATGGCTTTCTTCGTACTTCTCTTGGAATTACTACCGGTCAATTAAACAACGGTTGGGGAATCACATTTGCGGGGTCTTATAAACAAGGTAATGGATGGGTTGATCAAACCTGGACCAAAGGGTGGTTTTACTATTTAAGGGTGGATAAAAAATTAGGTAATCACTTAGTTAGTTTTTCAACCATGGGAGCTCCACAAGAGCATGGACAACGTTCTTATAAAAAACCAATTTACACCTACGATACCGACTATGCTACCGAGCAAGGTATCGATCCTAAAGATTATATATCGGGACTTCCTACTAATTTGGGTTTAAGGTATAATGCACATTGGGGATATTTAACTCGTACGGCTGATGGTGAAACCAGTCCTAGAAAAATTACAGAAAAGAAAAACTATTACTATAAGCCCATGTTTACATTACGTGATTTTTGGAATATTAGTGATAAGGTTTATATGTCAAATATTTTATACCTTTCGTTAGGACAAGGAGGGGGAACGGGATTAACTCATACACCAAATCCAAATGTGGATGGTTCTATGGATTTTCAAGGTATTTATGATGGCAACTTAAAAGGGGTTGATATGGGAAAACCTACCAATGATATTCTTCGATCATCAATGAATAATCACTTTTGGGTGGGCTTTTTGAATACAACCGATTATAAAATATCTAAGAATTGGCAGTTTAGCGGTGGAATAGATATGCGTTATTACAGAGGTGAGCATTATCGTATTTCGTATGATATGTTGGGAGCCGAACTATATAATGACCGTGCTAAAGTAGGAACAAGATTACTACCCAACGACCGTACAAATCCCAATTATTTAAAATCTGAAGGAGATATTATTCTTTATCATAATGATGGAAAAGTAGGCTGGGGTGGACTATTTGGTCAGATGAAATATAAGATGGGTAATATAAGTGCATTTTTGAATGTAACAACCGCAGTAACGGGTTATCAAAGAGTAGATTACTTCAAGAATAAGGATTTGGTTATTGATGGTAATGTGTATGAACAAGCTGTAGGTTATAATGAATTGAAATATGATATTTCTATTGGTGACTTTGTTTATTTGCCCGATACTTTTGTTGTGGACGGAAAAGCTTATACCATCAATTCGCCTGAGGCTCGCACAGCACAAACAGATTGGATGTGGATCCCTAGTTACACTATTAAAGGTGGAGTGAACTATAACTTTACAGAAACACAGAATGTATTTATAAATGTGGGTCTTTTAAATAAAGCCCCTCGCTTCCAAAATGTGTACGATAATTATAATCGTAAATATAAGGAGATAAATAATGAGCAGATTTATGCACTGGAAGTTGGTTATAGCTACTATAATAAACATGTAACAGTGAATTTGAATGCCTATGCTACAAGATGGAATAATAAACCTGCCGATAGACCTTTCTCATATCGTGACCCAAATACAGATATTGCTTATAGTGTAAATATCAATGGAATGGACGCCTTACACATGGGAGTTGAGGCCGAAATAGGTTGGAGAATTACAAAAAACATTTTATCAGAAACGGTTGTTTCATTAGGTGATTGGAAATGGTTGTCATCAGATTCAGCACAAATTACCGATGATAATACAGGTAATATAGTAGGTAATGTGTATTTTGATGCAAAGGGTCTTTATGTTGGTGATGCAGCCCAAACACAATTGCGAGAGAGTGTTCGTTGGCAGTTGCCATGGAAGCCTGTTAAGGGATTATATGTAAAGGGTGCAGTTACCTATTTTGGTAAAAACTATTCTCAATTCGACCCTATGACTTTGGATCCAAAGAAATTTCCTGGCTCATTTGATGATAAGGGTAATCCAAAACAAAGTTGGAGAATACCTAATTACTACACTGTAGATGCCTTTATGGGTTATCAATTTAAGATTAAGAAAACGAGAATTAATCTATCGTTCGTGGTGCTGAACCTTTTAAATAAAGAGTATATCTCGGATGCGCAGAATAATGATCAGTATTCAGGGCAGACATTTAATACCTCAGACGCACGTTCGGCAACGGTATTTTTCGGTATGGGTCGTCGATTTATGACTTCCTTATCCTTAAGTTTCTAATAGACTTTAATTAAATAATAAATATAGTATGAGAACAAAAATTTTAACATTTCTCCTAATGTTTATCGCATTGGGAATGAAAGCACAAACTATTTCAATAGACTCGGCACGTACACTTGGTGTTGGAGCAACGGTTACTGTAAAAGGTATTGTAACCAATGGCTCTGAGCTTGGTGGAATCCGCTATTTTCAAGATTCTACGGCAGGTATTGCTGCCTATAGCTCGTCTTTGAGTAGTGTAAATCGTGGTGATTCAATCCTACTTACAGGAACAATAAAAGACTATAATGAATTGATGGAGATAGACCCGGTAACAAGTTTTCAGGTTTTAAGTACTGGAAATCCGCTTCCAGCTCCTATTGTAGTTACTCCAGCTCAGATAGATGAAACAAAAGAAGCGCAGTTGATTAAAGTCAATAATGCAACCTTTACTACAAACCCAGGTGGTGTATTTGCAAGTAATACAAGCTATAATTTTGTAGCTAATGGTGAAACTTCTACAATTTATGTTCGAAGTAATCATCCTCTTATTGGAGAGCCTATTCCTTCTGCACCAGTTAATCTTACCGGAATTGCTAGTCAGCATTCGTACTCTGGACCCAATACGGGATATCAGTTGCTTTGTAGAGATACCAATGACATTCACATCATTAGCTCTATTTGGCTGACTTCGCCACTTGTTCAATACGATGTTCAGAATAAAAATGATATCTATTTCAAATGGACTACAAATATAGCAGGAACAACGGAAGCATTTTGGGGAACTACACCATCTACTCCAAATATTTTACCTGGAGGTTCGGCAGGTACAGTGCATACGCATCATATCCCTAACTTGAATCCCTCAGATATTATTTATGTAAAAGCTTTTTCAGTAGCAGCAAATGGAGATACGGCTTTTTCTCCTGTTCGCACCTTTATAAGTAGCTCCAATTCGACTGGACGTATTATTAGCTATTTCAATCATGATGTGGATCATAGTGTTAAAACACATAAAGCAGCTATTGATTTAGGAACGTCCATTGATGATACCTTGATTGAGTATATCAACCGAGCACAATCAAGCATCGATTTTACAATGTATAATTTTGTGGAAACAAATATTTCAAGTGTTTCAGCAGCCTTAAATGCGGCAGATAATAGAGGTGTTGTAGTTCGTGTTATTTTTGATGGATCGGCTAATAATACAGGAATTCAATCATTGAATGCAAGCATTAAGAAGATAGCAAGTCCTACAGGTTCTGAGTATGGAATCATGCATAATAAGTTTATTATTTTCGATGCTGATGATGTTATGAATTCTTATGTTTGGACAGGTTCTACCAATCTAACAAATGGGCAGGTAAATCTTGACCCCAATAGTGTAATTATTATTCAAGATAAGAGTTTGGCAAAAGCCTATACTTTAGAATTTAATGAGATGTTTGGTTCAAGTACAGCAACCCCTTCATTAACAAATGCCAAGTTTGGACCTCATAAAGCAGATAATACTCCTCATCTTTTCGAGATTGGTGGACGTAGCGTAGAGTGCTATTTTAGCCCATCTGATGGAACGAATAGTTATATCATTTCAACCATTGACAGTGCTTCAACTAATATGAGTTTAGCTACCATGTTGATTACACGAAGCGATATTGGATATGCAATTCAAGATGCAGTAAATAATCGTTCTGTTGCGACTAAGATTTTGGTAAACTCTGAAGGACAGTGTTCGCAAACAGTATGGTCTTTGCTAAAAGGTTTATTGGGTAACGACTTGGTAGAAGATGCTCTAAAACCAGGTATTATGCACCATAAATTTATGATTGCTGATGAAGGTACTAATTCAGACCCTACTCTTTTGGTGGGAAGTCATAACTGGAGTAATGCTGCCAATAATAAGAATGATGAGAATACTTTGATTATTCATGACGATACCCTTGCCAATGTTTATTATCAGGCTTTCAAAAAGCGTTTTGATGAGAATTACGTGGGCATAGATGTTAATAATTTTGCATCATCTGTAAAAATCTATCCTAATCCTTCGAACGGACAATTTTCCGTAGAAGTTGAAACAGAGAATAATCTTACTGCTGATGTGGTAGTTTATGACTTAACAGGACGTGTAGTATTGTCACAGCAAAACACGCTTCATAGTGGTTTGAACACCATTACGATGAATGTGAATGGTGTGGCTCCAGGTACTTATGTTTTGCAGATGAAAAATGGAGACAAACAGTATGTGGCTACTTTTATTATAAAGTAATCATTACGAAATAATTTGAAAAGCCGTTATTGGAAAAATGACGGCTTTTTTTATTTTTTTTGTATCTTGCAGCCCATATAAAAACACACATTTAACAATGGAATTTACAGCAGGTCAGATTGCCTCATGGATCAAAGGCGAAGTAATTGGTGATCCCGAAACAAAAGTATTGACACTTAGTAAAATAGAAGAAGGTAAAGAGGGGAGTTTGTCTTTTCTTTCTAACCCTATCTACAATCATTATTTATATACCACAGAAGCTTCAGTTGTCATTGTAAACAACTCTTTGGTACTTGAAAAAGACAAAGAAGTGAAAGCGGTGATGATTAGGGTAGAGGATTCATATACAGCATTTGCACAACTCTTAAATGCCTATAGCGAAGCTCGTGAGATGAAACATACGGGTATCTCTCCTCAAGCGTTCGTAAGTGAATCGGCTAAATTGGGTGAAAATGTTTATGTGGGTGAGTTTGCTTATATTGGTCCTGATGCTGTGATTGGTGACGATTGCAAGATTTATCCACAAGCTTATATTGGTGAAAATGTGAAACTAGGAACAAATTGTCGTATTTATCCTGGTGCAAAGGTAATGTTTGACTGTGTGCTTGGTGACGATTGTACACTGCATGCAGGAACGGTGATTGGTGCTGATGGTTTTGGTTTTGCTCCTCAAACAGGTGAAGATTATCAGAAAATTGCTCAAATAGGAAATGTGATTATTGAAGATCGTGTGGAGATTGGAGCCAATGCAACGATTGATCGTGCTACTATGGGCTCAACAATTATCCGTCGTGGTGTAAAAATAGATAATTTGGTGCAGATTGCACATAATGTGGAAGTGGGAGAGAATACCGTGATTGCAGCTCAAACAGGAATATCAGGTTCCACAAAAATTGGAAAGAACTGTATGTTTGGTGGCCAAGTGGGTATTGCTGGTCATTTGGAAATTGCCGATGGTGTTAAACTTGCCGCTACTTCAGGTGTTGCTTCAAGCATTAAAACGCCTAATGATGTGCAAATGGGAGCGCCTTCATTTGGACATAAGTCCTTCTTACAATCCTATGTGTATTTTAGAAAACTTCCTAAGCTTTCTCAAAAGATTAACGATTTGGAAAAAGAGCTAAAAGCTTTGAAGAATAAATAGAAAACACGATTTTTTATTGATATAACGGTGATGCATGTTTTTTTGTATTACCGTTTTTTATTCCGAGACCTTTGCAAGAAAAAAGTGGATATATCTATCTCTATATTAGAAAAGTACAAATTTAAATGTAAAGAGAATATAATGGACGCCATAATTCAAATAGACTTTTGGCTACATACTTCTTCCTTATCAAAATTTTATAATCCTCACAACCACTAGGTTGCTCCGGTTGTAAAATTTTTCTAGCGTAGAATTATTTTGCCAAAAGCCTCTTGCAAAGATCTCGTTCCATTTCAAGCAACTTATTTTTCTGATTTTATAGATTGAGTTTGTAAGCATCATAAAATCTGATGATTATATTAATTATTCAATAGAAAGAAATAAATTATTACTTTTGGCGATTATAACATATCGATTTGTCATCGATTAACACACAATAATAATTCGACATAATATTTTATGAGTGAAAAGCAAGTAACACTAAAAGAAGAAGTTAGCATTTCGGGTATTGGTTTACATACTGGTGTGAATGTTACGATAAACTTCAAACCAGCCCCAGTAAATACAGGCTTTGTTTTCAGAAGAGTTGATTTGGAAGGTCAACCTGAGTTTCCTGCAGTAGTTGATTATGTGGTGGATACCTCAAGAGGAACTACTTTAGAATATAAAGGAGCCCGAGTAACGACCATTGAACACGTTTTGGCTGCTTTGGTTGGTCTTGATATCGATAATGTGATTATTGAAATGGACCATGATGAAGCACCTATTTTGGATGGAAGTAGTATTCAGTATGTCGACTTATTAAATAAAGTGGGCTTCGAAGAGCAAGATGCCGAGCGTGTGTATTTTGATTTGGATGAAGTTATCAGTTATAAAGATGCCGAGCGAAAGACAGAAATGACAATCATTCCTGATGATTCGCGTCGCTTTTCTGTAATGATTGATTATAATACGAAAGTGTTGGGAACACAAAATGCTGAATTGAATGACATTAAGGATTTTGCTAAAGAAATTGCTCCCTGTCGTACTTTTGTATTCTTGCATGAATTAGAGTTTCTTTTAGATCATAACCTTATTAAAGGTGGCGATTTAAGCAATGCCATCGTATTTGTAAATAAAGAGATTTCCGAAAAAGAATTAGATCGATTAGCAACCTTATTTAATAAACCTACTGTAAAAGTTGCCAAAAGAGGAATACTCAATAATTTGGACCTTGCCTTTGATAACGAAGCAGCTCGCCATAAACTACTTGATGTGATTGGGGATTTGGCTTTGATTGGGCATAAAATAAAAGGACGCATTATTGCTGTGCGACCAGGACACCCAACCAATGTTGAGTTTGCTAAAAAAATAAGAGCTTATATTAAAAAGAAGTCGTCATCAGCACCTAAGTATGACCCCAATAAAGCTCCATTATATGATATTAATGACATCAAAAAATTACTTCCTCACCGTCCACCAGATAAGATTTTGGAAATGTCGAAAGAGCATGTGCTTGGGCTTAAAAGTGTAACAATGAATGAGCCTTTCTTTGCCGGCCATTTTCCTGCTGAACCCGTGATGCCTGCCGTATTGCAAATTGAGGCTATGGCGCAATGTGGTGGTATATTGGTTATGAGTGGATTGGATGATCCTGAGAATTATGTTACCTACTTCTTGAAAATAGATAATGTACGCCTTCGTAATAAAGTTGTACCTGGTGATACCATCCTTTTTGATTTAAGGTTATTATCTCCAATTCGACGTGGTTTATGCCATATGGGAGGAAAAGCCTGGGTAGGTGATAAAGTAGTGATGGAAGCAGATATGCTTGCTCAAATTGTAAAGAAAAAATAGATAAAGTGTTTATTTATAAACATTTCACATTAGAAAATATTATAAGATGAATCAACCATTAGCATTTGTACATCCACAAGCCAAAATTGCACCCACGGTGGTAATCGAGCCTTTTGTGACCATTCATAAGAATGTAGAAATAGGTGAGGGGACTTGGATTGGATCTAACGTAACAATTATGGAAGGAGCTCGAATAGGAAAGAATAATAAAATTTTCCCAGGAGCTGTGATTTCTGCTATTCCTCAAGACCTTAAATTTGGTGGTGAAGAGTCCATTGTTCGTATTGGAGATAATAATATTATCCGTGAGTTTGTGACCATTAACCGCGGAACCATTGCTAATATGGAGACCGTTGTGGGAGATAATAATCTCTTGATGGCTTATGTGCATGTTGCTCATGATTGTATCATTGGTAACAATTGTATTTTGGCTAATGTTTCTACTTTAGCCGGGCATATTACCGTTGACGATTATGCCATTATTGGAGGTATGGTGGCTGTACATCAGTTTGTAAATATTGGTTCACATTCTATGATTTCGGGTGGTTCGTTGGTACGTAAAGATGTTCCTCCTTATGTGAAAGCAGCACGTGAGCCTGTTTCCTATGTAGGAATTAATTCCATTGGTTTACGTCGTAGAGGATTTACTTCTGAAAAGATTAATGAAATTCAGAATATCTATAGAATTTTATTCCAACAAAAAAATAATGTGAGTCAGGCAGTAGATGTGATTGAAGCGGAAATGCCTGCATCTAAAGAACGTGATGAGATTATTTCTTTTATTACCAACTCGAAGCGAGGGGTGATGAGGGGTTATACTCGACAAAAATAATTATTGAAAAGCCCTTTTTTAGGGCTTTTTTTTCGTCCAATTATGAACCGTATTGTACTTAAGAATATAGCAAAACGTTTTGCACGAGAATGGATATTTCGTGGGGTGAATCTTGAACTTCAAGCCAATCAGGCTTATGTAATTTTGGGTTCAAATGGTTCAGGTAAATCTACGCTGCTTCAGATTATTTCCAGCTTTCTTACACCAACGAAAGGTTCTGTAAGTTATTATGATGGCGCAAATGAATTGGCTATTGAAGAGGTGTATAAGCACTTTAGTATTGCTACACCTTATCTTGAGCTGCCTGAGGAATTTACCCTATTGGAAGTAATTGCATTCCATCGAAAACTAAAGCCTTTTGTAAATCATATTTCCAATGAAGAAGTTGTTGAAATTATGGGCTTAACGAAAGCGGCGAATAAGGCTTTAAGCAATTTTTCGTCTGGGATGAAACAGCGTGTAAAGCTGGGTTTAGCCATCTTAAGTGATACGGATTTATTGTTAATTGATGAGCCTTCATCCAACCTTGATGCACAAGCCATCGCTTGGTTTCAGGATTTAATTGAGAGGTATAAACAAAACCGAATTATCGTGATTTGCTCCAATCATATCAAAGCTGAATATGCGTTTTGTGAGCATGAAATTGTGATGGATGATTATAAGCAGAAGCCGCAGAAATAAGTATGAAAAATAGTGTCGTTTTAGGTTTTTTATGAACTCACCTTCTACGAACTACGAATAGCCTTAATCGTCTTGCAAAGCTCCTAATATGGCAAATTCCAAATCTTTTCTTAATCCACTATAATATCCCGAACTACTGAAAACAATAAGTCCATTTTCATTGATTAAATAAAAGCTTGGAAAGGAACGAACATGATATGCCGTTTTTGTTGCACGATTACAAAGGAGGCTTTCGTAGCTAATATGATGTTTTTTATTATGTCGTATAATTTTCGAGGCATTATCCAACGTGTTCATTCCTAAGATTACCAATTTATTAGGGTACTTCTTCTGCAAATATTCCAAATCGGCTGATGCTTTTATACAGGGCTTGCAGGCTGCATACCAAAAGTCGAGTAG
This sequence comes from Bacteroidota bacterium, assembly GCA_003973505.1. The sequence continues at coordinate 2,682 of QNXT01000116.1, read as the reverse complement.
GAGCAATTTGCCTTTATAATCGGCTAGTGAAACTTGTTCGCCCGCCGTATTTTTGAGTAAAAAATCAGGAGCCTGTTCTCCAGGTTTAAGCATACCATGATTGAGTTGGAAAACATCGGGAATAATTACTTTTTTATGTGTATCAATGGAATCGAGAACCAATGATAATAAAGAGACGTTTGCTTTTGTGGAGTTCTTTACGGTTTGCACCGAAACGATGAGATGACTTAGGGTATCGATATAAATGCTTTGGCGTAAAAGGGAATCCCCGCCGCCCGTAATACTTAAAGGAATATCCCAATATTCAATTACATACACAGGTGATTTTCCACAGGATTTATGCAATCGTACTTTATGGTGTTCGAGAGCCCATTTACTGCGAATCAATGCGTTGCGAAACCGATAAAACTCGGTAATATTGTCTTTGTCGTGGCTCGAATATAATGCAGGATGCCATTGTTTCTCTGCGTTTTGAATGGCTGTAAATCGATTGTCTTTTGAATAGGCGGTGTCCCAATTGCCATCGGTGTTTAGGTTTTGAATTACAAAATGGGTGCTAAAAGAAATCGTATCGAGACTGTGATATTTTGCAAATGTTTTATGTAAAACTTGATACGTAGCAGAATCAGTTTGAGAAAATGCTCCCATATTCAAAATAAGGATTAAGCCTAAAAGAAGCACTGTTTTTATTAGCTGCATAGGATTGGGTTTAGATATTGAGTTCAAAGGTAGCGAAATTGAATATATTGGACAAACTTGATTCTTTATAATGAATAAAAGAGCGTGATTTACGATACTTTATGCAATAATCACCTGCAAGCTTTCAGGAATAATACCAAAAGTAAAAGGAGCATGACCAAGTGATTCGCCATCGACTTCCAACATCAGTTTATAATCCGATTCTACCCTCATATTATTGATTCGGTACGACTGTACTTCCTTGATGTCATTAATACTACCGTCGTAGAGTTTTTTAATTTTACGAACCAGTTTTGTTTTAGCAATATTGTCCACAAGCATCAAATCGAAAAGACCGTCATCGGCTACTGCATTGGGGTTTTGTTGCATTCCGCCACCCGTGTATTTCCCAATTCCTAAACTCAGTGTAAATAGCTTACCATTGAGTATCTCGCGATTGTCGATATGCACTTTTACATCCACAGGCTTATATTTTATTAAACTAGAGATAAGACTCTTAAAATAGGAAAGGGTGGATGAATTTCCTTGGTCTTTGCTTTTATTGGTTGTTTCAGTTACGAGCGCATCGAAACCCAAACCTGCACAATTAATAAAGTACCGTGTGTTTTCTTCTTGCCCTATATGGTAGCTAACCTGCCCCACATCTTGCACAAATGTTTTGCCTTTGGGTATCAAAGAAATCGCCGCAGAATAATCGGAGGGGATATCGAACATTTTCCCCCAATCGTTACCTGTTCCCACCATTACTACACCCAATACAATGTCTTTGGTGGGTATTTTATTTTGTGAAAAAATACCATTTACCACTTCATTCACAGTGCCATCGCCACCAATGGAAATGATGTTTCGAAAAGACTGTTCCTTTATTTTCTGTGAGACAAGCTTGATAGCATGATGCCGATATTCTGTAAATATTAATTCGTAATCTTGAATTTTTTTCTTTAAAATCTGCTCTATTATGGGCCAGTCTTTTTTTACTTTTCCACCTCCAGCATTGGGATTGGCTATGATAAGATACTTACTGTTTTCCATGGTTTTGCTTTTGTAGGGGCTATTCTTGAATGATACGTGAATCCATACGGTCGTTCACTTCCACAAGGGTATTGCCACCAATAACCAATGCCCGATTATCCTCAATATGTCCGGCAGGTACGTTAAATAAAATCGGGAATTTAACATCTCCCAAAACGTCGAGAATGATTTCCTCAGCTGTTTTACCAAAAGGAATGGCATTATCATTCATATCGCTCATTCCCCCAATCAATAAAGCCCGAATATGATCGAATTTCCCATTTCGTTTCATATTCATCATCATGCGATCAATATGGTAAAGATATTCGTCTAAATCTTCGATAAAAAGAATTTTCCCAATGGTATCTACATCCGATGGAGAACCCAACAGACTGTATAAAATAGAAAGATTACCACCCACCAATTGTCCTTGAGCCTTGCCGACTTTGTTTAGAGGATGTGCTTTGATACGGTATTCATTATCACCATAAAAAAGGGCATTATAAAGACTTTCTGTAGCATTGTTTTCGCGTGCCACCTTTGGGAAGTTGATGGGCATGGTTGCGTGCAAAGTTTCAATTTCGCAATGTCTTTGAATATGGCTATGCAAAACCGTTACATCACTGTAGCCAATCACCCATTTTGGATGCTGCATAAATTTTGTAAAATCAATCTTGTCGATGAGCTGAACGGTTCCATAACCTCCACGAGCACAAAGAACGGCTTTAATCTCAGGGTCATCCAACATTTCTTGCAAATCGGCAGCTCGCTCATCAACAGTGCCGGCAAACTGGTGATATTCAGAGAATAAGTGTTTTCCTAATATGGGTTCTAATCCCCATTGCTGTAGTCGGTCGATAGCAGGTTGTACCTCTTCTTTTGATATTTTTCGAGCAGTAGATATTATTCCTACTTTATTGGTCAATTTTAGTAAATCGGGTCTTCGCATAGGGCAAACTTAGTTTTTTTTAT
>QNXT01000113.1 GCA_003973505.1 Bacteroidota bacterium | reverse complement strand
AGACTCAAAAAGGACATAAGAAAATTAGAGAAAAAGCTAAAGAAAGAACAGGAGAATATGGTTAAGGAATAATAACTTCTGCCAAGGCATTGACCGTATATTCACGATTACTACCTATTTCAATGCAGCTAAAACGTGTTCTGCGTTTTTTTCCTTTTCTGAAAAGACGGTTTTGTAGAATAAATTCAGCACCTTCTTCCAGGTCTTGTAAATAAGTGACATTGTGTTTATTGTCGTCATATTTGCGCAAAGCCATATATAAACGTTTATCAGCATTGCTTGAAGCCTTAGGATTGCGCATATAATTTGCCAATGCGGAATTAATATCCTTAGGAAATACATTTCGGGCAAATATTTCCACCATTAATTTTTGATACTCTTTTTTCCATTCGATACCATGGGGTTTGGCATATCTGTACTTAATATGTACAACGGCATGGGCAATTTCGTGAACTAATGTGATAATAAAAGCATAAGGATTTAAGCCTCCATTTACACTTATTCGAAGCAAATTGTCGCGATTATTTATGCGAAAATCTCCGAGTTTTGTTTTTCTATCCCTTGAGATTGTGAGGTGGATATTATATTCAAATATCCATTTGGTGAGAATGGACGAAACCTCTTCCGGGACAAATTCGCATAGTGCTTTTGCGTATTCTTCCTGGGTCATTATTGTGGCTGTTCTTTTTGTATTTGGTGTTGGCTAAATGAACCACAGCCGCAATCTTTACCATGGCGAACTTTCACGCCTTTACAAGAGGAGAATAGTATGACAATTCCGAAGAATATGCTAAAAATAAGTAATTTATGTTTATTCATTTGAATGTTTATTTTGTTTAGGCAAATGTATTATTTTCTACTAATTTATTTTATATTTATCTTCTACAAACTGCTTTTTCAATAGCTTTATGAAGATTGTGAGGGTTTTCGAAACTCATAGGATAATGAATAATATTAGCTTCTATAAATTTTTCTCCATCAATTATAAAGCCCTGCTGTTTGTAGAAGTTAACAACGCTTGCTTGTGCGTTTAAGTATATATGTTTTTTAAATTGCCTTGCATCGTTGAGTGTAAATCGTAGTAAATCATATCCAATACCTTTTCCTCTTGCTTCTTTTAATAATGCAAACCGCTCCAACTTTATCCCCTTTTCCGTTATCCGATAGCGCGAAGTGCCAACGGGTTGTTTTTTATGATATATCAAAAAGTGGGTACATTCGTCCTCAAATTCGAATTCCTCTTCTTCGCTTACTTTTTGCTCCTCAATAAAAACCTTACGTCGTATATCAAATGCAATATTTAGCAGGTCTTTTTCGTCGGGATTAAACTTAATTATTTTACTCATCTTGAGATGTTCTGAATTATTCTATAATGCTGCGAAATTACGCATTTTCGTATTTGGGTAAATTTATTATAAAAACGGTACCCTTGCCTTCTGTTGATTCAAAATTAATCGTTCCGTTCATACTGATAATGATATTTTTTACCATGGCGAGTCCAAGTCCTGTTCCTTTACTTTTGGTTGTAAAATTTGGTACAAAGATGAGGGGTTTTTTATCATCCTCAATGCCACATCCATTATCTCGTATGGATATTTCGTAATAATCGTTTTTGTCCTCAATATCAATATCGATAAAACCATTTTGATTTATTTCAAATGATTGAATAGCGTTCTTAATCAAATTGTTAAACACCCTTAATAATTGCTTTTGATCTGCATAAACCCAGAGCTCAGTATTACTTTGGCTATAGTTAATTTGGATATTTGTATAATCTGAATACAATTCAATTGCATGGTTTATAATCTCATGAAGGTTTGTTTTCTCATTATTCGATTTGGGCATTTTAGCAAAATCTGAAAATGCGGTTGCAATATCTGATAATGTATCGATTTGTTGAATTAAAGTTTCACTCAAACGGTATAATCTATCTTCCCAATCAGGGTCTTTTTCGTTCCACGAGCGTAATAGGTATTGTACACTCAATTTCATGGGGGTGAGCGGGTTTTTAATCTCATGTGCTACCTGCTTAGCCATTTCGCGCCAGGCACTCTCTCGCTCCGATTTAGCCAATAATTCGGCCTTGATAGCCATTTGGTCAACCATGCGATTATATTCTTCGACCAAGCGTCCAATTTCATCTTCGCCTTTCCATTCTATTTTTTCATTTGCTCCTCCTAATGTTAATCTTTGTAGTTTCTCCTTTATCATTCTTAATGGACGGCTTATGTAGTTGGATATAAGTAATATAACAATGATTGACAACACTATGATAAAGGTGTAAACATTCATTAATGTCATTAAAAAACTCGAAACCTCATTTTGTAATTCGTGCTGACGAGCAAAATAGGGAAGGTTCAGATAGGCTACAACCTCCTTTTTATTATTATGAAACGGAAGATAGGATGACGAATAAATAAGATGCCCAATATTTTCTTGTGTAACATAAAAACTCTCTTTTTCTTTAGACAATTGGTAGTATGCCATTGGGTTAATTTTTTCGGAGAGTAGATGTTTTTCAAATATTTCGGGCCGTGTGGAACTAATTAAATCACCATGTAAGTTATAGAGATTGATGTCGGTATCAAAAACCTTCGAAAACTTCGTGGAAAGCGTTTGTAAATAGTCTTTATTTATTGCACTCTGCGATACATCAATCGTACTTACTTTATGTTCAAATTCCATTTGAAGCGATGAGCTTAATTCTTTTAATGCCTGATTGTTTTTATCGTTGTTTAGGGATACAATATAATGCGCCGAGAAATAGCTAATCATCGAAAACGAGATGATGATAATGGTAATCATGGTTAATTGCAAACGATCGGTAAAATTGGCTTCGAATGTCCAATCCACAAATGAACCTTTGAATAAAATGCTAAACAGCAGAAATATGACTGAGAACAGAATAAAAATATAGGAAAAGGGGGCAATCATCGTAAGTTTTTCGGGGTTCTTTTTACTTAAAATATAATACTCCGATTTATTGTTATGATAAACCAAATGGTTGAATCCATTTCTGTCCATAAACAGCATTTCTTGATTGGATTTTAGCGTTTTATTCAATAATTCAGGATAGGAATAATTACCATAGTTTTCTACCAAGGTGTCTTTATAGTATGCTGCCAAAGAGTAGTTTCTGAGTTTTTCGAAAGGGTCATTACCCTTTTCACTCAATAGTTTGGTAAACCCTTTGCGCTTTAACTTGGAGTTAATCTCCATGTAGATAGTGTAGGTAATATCTCCTTCTTTTGTTTTTTCGATAAATCGAAATAATCCTAAATAGTTTATCTGACCGCTACCATATTGAAGGTGGTATAGGTTTTTGTTTGAGGTAAGGGTTCCGTAAGCAATAAGATTTTTATAGAAAAAATCATTACACATGATTCTGATATCATCGGGTTTTATTACCAGCTCTGTTGAGTTATCGCATATTGTGGTTTGTATATCGTATTTCGACCAATGGGATTCTTTAGTGAAGTACTTTTTTACAATATAATTCGAAATGGAATCGAAACTTATATCGTTATTATAAAAATTGGAAATTAAAGTGCTATCATTATAAATCTTTTCTTCTACTTTATGGAATATATATTCCACTTGTGGGTCCTGATTTATTGCAACCGATTGTGCTAAAGTTTGACGTTTAAGATGCTCTGCTTCATAAACATCCTTATTCATCGTTATGGTGGTGATAAAGGATAATATGAGTAGTACAGGTAAAATATTTGCCAAGCTATAGTCAGAAACTGATTTAGATTTAAGTTGGATAAATAAAACGAGAACAAAAAATAAGCTAAGTAAACTGTAAGATAGATGAATCCAAAAATAATTGACGATGCTCAGAACGATGAATACAACTAAACTCGTCAATATTGGAATTGTTACTTTATCAAAGAGTTTTACAGCGTATTGAAGGCTTTTATACAAAATGATAATGAAAGTAAATAATATACCTATAATGGTAATAAGCCCAATAATGCTAAGGAATGTTAATCCAAACAAATTTGAAATATCAAAATTGATGTTTGAATTAATTATGAGCTTATGAATCAGGTCTAAGCTTCCAATATATATAAGAAAGTCAGTAAGGAGTATTATGATTGTTACAGCAAATGTCTGTATGGTAGCTAGTCGTTTGGGTTGTTTGAAAGAAAGTACTTTTTGTGTTGCGAGTATTATTATAAAGACACTGTAAACACTCAAAAATAAATCACCTAATGATGGTAAGATGGAGGAAATGGCAAATGATGTAGGCTCGAAAAGTTTACTGGAGTATAGTATATTAGGCCATTGTATCCATTGAAGAATGATTCTAATTGATAATATGGTAAAAGTAAAAATGAGTAAGAACCAATATTTTTTAAATCTTCTTTTTAGCAATAAAAAAATGAAATTGTATAGAAGTGTTATACAAAGGAAATAGAAAGCAAATAATAAGATGATTTGATCGGTTCGCAATTTTGGTGAATTGTCGAATTTTAACTGAAATAGAAAATTTCCCTGAGAATCTTTTATAGGATAAGCATTAAGGGTGTTCTTATATTCGAAAGATAGTTTTTTATAAATATTGAAATCTTGGTTTATTTCATTGACAAGATGTTCATTTTCAAATGGGTAATTGTGTTCAAGTAAATATAGACTAATGATTTTATATTCCTTATATCGTTGTTGTTTTGCAAGATAATAACCATCGTCAAGTTTGAGTACCCTTGTGTTGTTTTCTGAGTTTCCTGTGGTTTTAGGAATAACTTCATTATCTGACCATGCATACAGTGAATCCCTCTTAAAAACAAAATAATTGATATTTGAAGCTCGGCATTTTAATAATTCACTTTTCGTAAAATAGAAGGAGTCTTTATCGTGAGAAACTTGTTGGATAATTTTATTGATATTTTGATTCATTTTCGATTCAATATTCAAAATAGTATTTTGAATTTTAGAATAGCTGACTCCATTCCCTATTTTGTTTTGATAAATTCCGACAAGGAGTAAAGTCAAAAAGAAAATGATTAAGAATAATCCGCCAAAAACCATCAATTTATTTTTTCTTAAAAAGTCCAGAAAAGGAAAGCGAATCGTTTTCATATAAATCAACAATGTTTAAAAACAAATATATGATAAAAAGCAATTAGCTTGATTTTTGAAAAAACATTATATAAAACGTTAGTATTTACTATATTATTAGTTATATTACAGAATATCAACGAGATACAGAGGGTTTAACAAATGGAATCTGACGCACGTTCTCCTGTTTGTTATAGATAATATACTACAGAAGGGTTAAATACTGTCTAAAGCGCTTAAAACGGCTAATTTTGAATATTATCGAATTTACAATTTGTAGTAATTGTTCCACGTGGAACAATTGCTATTTTCGGCTAATTTCTAATTCTTACCACTTTTTCAATGGTTTTTCGCCCCAACCCTAAAGGGAGAAACCATTGAAGAAACAAGATTCGTTTTTTTTCTTTTTGGTTCCCTTTAGGGCAAGGGTAAAACAAAAAGTAAAAAATGCTGTGACAATTAGAATTTAGCCCTATTTTCCAATGTAAACTAATAAAACAGATATATCGGCAGGTGAAACTCCACTTATTCTGGATGCCTGTCCGATAGTTTTTGGTTTTATTTTATTCAATTTTTCCCTTGCCTCATGCGAAATGGCTTTTATGCTCAAATAGTCGATATCTTCCTTAAGGTAGATATCTTCGTACTTTGAAATACGGTTGGCGTTTTCTTCTTCTTTTACGATATAGTTTTCGTATTTGATAAGAATTGATACTTCTTCTACGATTTCGTGATAACAACAATCGATGGTTGAACAAAAGTCTTTCAAGTCAGGGATTAACTCAATTAACTTTTCTATTTCTACCTGAGGTCTCAATAAAACTTGGGCGATTTTCAGTTTCTGTTTTAAGCCGGCTGTTCCTGATGAAATAAGATAGTCTTCAATTTGTTTTGGATTTACACTTTTTGTTTTTACAAACTTAATAAGCGCTGCGATTTTTTCTCTCTTATATTGTACGCGTTCAAAACGCTCTTTGGAAGCAAGGCCAATTTTAAATGATTTTTCTGTTAGACGTAAATCCGCATTATCTTGTCGAAGTAGTGTGCGGTATTCGGCTCTTGATGTAAACATACGATAAGGCTCTTCTGTACCCTTTGTTATTAAATCATCGATTAAAACGCCAATGTATGCTTCTGATCTTTTTAAGATAAATTCTTCTTTATTATTTATTTTAAGATGTGCGTTTATTCCAGCCATCAATCCTTGCGCACCAGCTTCTTCATAACCCGTAGTACCGTTTATTTGTCCTGCAAAATAGAGGTTTTCGATAAGCTTAGTTTCCAAAGTATATTTCAACTGTGTAGGTGGAAAATAATCATATTCTATGGCATAGCCAGGTCTAAATATTTTGGCTTTTTCAAAACCGGGTATCTTTCGTAAAGCTTCTAATTGTACATCCTCTGGAAGTGATGAAGAAAATCCATTTACATAAATTTCGTTTGTGTCCCAACCTTCAGGTTCAATAAATAATTGATGACGGTCTTTGTCCGAAAAACGTTCAATTTTATCCTCAATCGATGGGCAATATCTTGGACCTACTCCTTGAATTCTTCCAACGAACATTGGTGATTTATCAAAACCTGTTCTTAGTTTATCATGTACAATAGTTGAGGTATATGCCAAATAACAGCTTCTTTGTTTTTCGAGTTTAGGAGTATCGGTAAATGAAAATTTACCAGGTATTTCGTCACCCTTTTGTTCCTCCATTTTCGAGAAATCCAGACTTCGCCCATCTACTCTTACAGGTGTTCCGGTTTTCATTCTATCGGTTTCAAATCCTAATTTTACCAGAGATTCTGTCAATCCTGTTGCCGCCTTCTCTCCTATCCTACCCCCTGAAAAGCTTTTTTCTCCTATATGAATTACTCCGTTCAAAAAAGTACCGTTTGTAAGAATAATAGATTTTGCTCGAAATTCAATTCCCATTTTTGTTTTTACTCCAACGGCTTTCCCATTTTCTGTGATAACATCACTAACGGTATCTTCCCAAAAATCTAGATTTGGTAATGATTCAAGTGCTTTTAGCCATTCCCAGGTAAATAATCTTCGATCACTTTGTGCTCGTGGGCTCCACATTGCAGGTCCTTTGGATCTATTAAGCATTCGAAATTGAATCATGGTTTTATCGGTAATAATACCAGAATAACCACCCAAGGCATCAATCTCGCGTACTATTTGTCCTTTTGCTATTCCACCCATAGCTGGGTTGCACGACATGGCTGCTATAGCATGTCGGTTCATGGTGATTAACATAGTAGAAGAGCCAAGATTAGCTGCTGCTGCCGCTGCTTCCGCTCCTGCATGTCCTGCTCCTACTACTATTACATCGTATTTCTGAAACATAAATCTAGGTGTTCCACGTGGAACAATATATTTAACAAGCTGAATAATAAGTGAATAGCAGTGTTTTTACAAAGAAACCCAAAGGTTTTTAAATGCCAAATTCACTGCGCAAAGATAGATAATAATCTTCTTTTGAGGTCATGAGTTCCTTATCCTTTTTGTTTTTGTCTTTATAGCCTAAAAGGTGCAGAACTCCATGAATAAGGATACGGTGAATTTCTGTTGTAAGAGGAATGTTTAATTCTTTTGCATTTTCTTTACAACGATCCAGGCTGATGTATATATCAGATAAGATGGCTTCGTCATCAGCATTGTATTCAAAAGTGATAATATCGGTAAGGGTATCGTGATTTAGGTAATCTACATTTATTTTGTGGAGGTATTGGTCGGTAGTGAAAATATAATTTATGGTATCAAGCTCCTCCCCTTCTTTTTCTATGGTATGAAGTATCCATTGACGAATACGTTTAATATTTCTTAACCTATAGTTTAGATCTTCCGAAAAAAAATGAATATTATTCAAAACTATATATTCTGTTCTTTTTTAACTGACTGATTGATAAAATGGTGGAATAAATCTGCTCGTTTTGTTGCCACTTCTCTATTAATACTTGAAATACGGAAACTAAGTTTTATACTTCTGCCATTATCCTCAAAATCAACTTGATCGGATAGTGCCTTAATCATAAATATACCACGACCTTCAATACCTTCATTACTTAAATCGGTAGGATCAGGAATTTTATTAATGTCAAACCCATCACCTTGGTCTTGAATTTGGAAGCTTAATCCTTGCTGCTCTTGATTGAATGTAATACGAACAAATTTATTGGGATCAAATTTATTACCGTGTTCCACAGCATTAGTGTAAGCCTCAATTACAGAGGTTAATATATTTGCATAATAGCTGTTGTAAATGTTATGCTCATCGCATATTTGCTCCACAAATTGCTCTACTTCATTTATATAGAGTTGATCTGATTTCAAAACAATATTTTCGGACTTTTTCATTTTTCAAATGAATAATTTAGTTAAGTATTAATATTAAATAGTGTCAATGTCTTCAAAGTATATGTTTACTCTATTTTTATAAAAAGGTTTCAGTTTTGGAGGAATAGTTTTCAATAATTCTACCTCCTTATTTTGCCTACGAATATAATCTTTAAATTTAATATTTGGAGGTGTATTTTGATTTTTTCCCTCTTCTGATTTTCTTTTTTCCTCTTCACCCCTTTTGCGTTCTGCTTTTTCGGCTTCAAGTAAACGTGTTTCAATTTCTTGTTGACGTTTCATACTTTCGGCTCTTAAAATGCGGTTAACTAAATCAGTTTCATTTTGTTCCATTTTTTTAGCAACATCATTTAATCCTTGAGCTTCTTTACCTCTCCCTTGTTTTTTAAGTTGGTCTTGATATGCCTGAAGTTTCTTTCGTATCGCCTCTTGTTGAGCTGCCATACGTGCCATTTGCTCACTCATCTGCTCACCTTGTCCTCTGCCATTTTTATTCTTACCCTTCTTCTGCCCCTTCGACTTACCATCCTTCATTTGCTTCTGCATTTCTTTCATCTTTTTGTTTAATGCCTGCTGCATTTCACGAATACTTTTCATGCTTTGACCTCCCTGACCTGGTTTAGGCTTTTTACATGAGCCTTTACCCGATTTTGGGCTCATTTGCTGCTTTTTCATTTGTTCTAAGGCCTCTGCCAGCATTAAAGCCAGATTGTTCATTGAAGTCATCGTATATTGCTGCTTTGCTACTGCCTGGTTTTTCTGTCGGGTTGATGTAGGACCTATGGTATTCAGGTCGAGTAATGCTGTTAAAGTTTGATCAATCCCTGAGTTGATTTTAGAAACCTCCTTATTCACCATTGGGGCAATGCTGGCTTGCCGTTTGCTGAGTGCAAGTAACGAATCTTCAATCATTTGCATATCATCTCTAATCTGTTTTTGTCGATGGATTAGCTTCGGATATTTAGGGTCGGTGTTGGATGTTTGCCTTACTTCATTCATCAATTCTTCTTGATTAAATGAGCTTTCAATGAGGTTAGCCAGAATTTCTCTAAGGGTTTCCATATTCTCGCTATTACTTTCCGACTCCATCTCCGATTGCATTTGCTCCAATTTCTCCGAAAGTTTTTGCATACTTTCCGAAGCACTTTTTTGCATTTTCGATGCAGCGTTTCTTTTCTTTTTTCCTAATTGTTCCGAGCTTTTTTGTTGCTCCTTTTTTATTTCATCCTGCTCTTTTTGTGTATCTTCCAGTTTATTTGGTTTTTCAAGTTCAGCATTGGCTTTTTTTGCTTCTTGCATCTTCTTTTCAAATTGCTCAAATTCCTTATTTAATTCCTCTTGCTCTTTCTTTAATTCCTCTGCATCACTCTTTTTATCAGCTGTTTTTTTCGCTAATTCTTCTTGCTTTTTTTGCAGTTCTTTTAATTGGTCGATGGCTTCCTGGAGTTTCATATCAAATTCCATTTGCTTGAATATTTCAAGGTCTCTGTCCAATTGTTTTTCTATATCTTTATTATCAAGCTTCAATTTATCAATCATCTTCTGCGCATCATCCTTCTTCATTTCTTCGTCCATCATTTTGCGCATTTCCTCCATCATTTTCTTCATTTCAGGAGTAAGGAGCTTGTCCATCAACTTATTAAGTTCAGCTTGTTTTTCAAGTATTTTCTCATCTTCTTTCGAAAATGCCTGGTCTTTTTGTTGTTTTTGTTTATTCTTATTTTGTAAATCTTCAAGTTCTTTTAGGAGTTTATTATACTCGTCTAAGAGATTTTTGAGGGACTCTTTATCTTGCCAGTCTAAATTTTTCTTTTCTGCTAATTTTTTGGATAATGCATCCATTTCTTTATTGATTTCAAAAGCTTTGTTTTGAATATCCTTCATCTGATTCTTAATGTCCTCTGCCCGTTCATCCTTGGCTTTTTCTAGCTCCTCTTTTGTAGGAACTTGATACATCATCATTCTACTTTTACTGCTTTTCGAGCCATTTATAGCATCATTATCCCAAACTTGAAAGTAATAATCGATTTCATCACCAGCCTGAATATTTAGGGATTTCATATCCATAAAATGGAAAAATTCCTGTTTTAACTGCTTGCTATTAATGTGCAGCTCTACTGTTGATTTAGTTTTATTTGATTGCCCTGCACGTTTTATTTCATAAACAAAACGGAGCTTTTTTATTCCGTAATCATCTTTTATAAATCCTTTGAAATAGAGTAAATTGTCGTTTGTGGAATCCTTGAACTCTTCAACTTTAATCAATGGATAAGCATCGGGAATTACATCAATATTATAGCTGATTGTGTCCGCATTTACCACATATTCGTTTACTCCGGCAATTTTATAATTAACGTTTGTTTTTATTTTTTTCGAAAATATAAATAACCCCTTTTTTACTTCGCTTATATTTTCGGTTTTATTTTGCCATAATAAATCAATCTTTCGGGTATCTTTTGTGTGAAATATCCATTTGACTTTTGTTCCTTCCGGAACCATCAAATCTCCAATATTTTGAATCGTTTCATCTTTTTTAGCGGTATAAGATGGATAGTCTAATTTTACTTCAAAGTTAACAATCAAAGGTTTAGGTAGTACTTTAAGAAAATGCTTGTCAAATTGATACTTTCCTGACTGAAAGTGGAATTCTTTGTCTTTCCGAACTTTATTGAAAGTATAAGTAAATTCTGTTTTACTTTTCTGTTGCAGTTTGAACGGGTATCCATCAATAACGATGAAAGCTTCTTTAGGGATTACTTCTCCTTTAATCTTTACCAGAAGTTGAAAGTCATCATTTTCAAGAACGCTGAGTGTTTTGTTTTGAATTTCAAATGTATATGGAGCCATCTCCTTAAATTCCTCATCGTAATGAATGATTCGTTGTGAGGGCTTGGTAATTACCTCTGGCGAATAAAACGATAGGAAAATCAAAAGCAATAGGGGAGGAAGGGTGAATTTTAGATAACGCTTGTTAACTTTGAAATTTATGGCCGATTGGAAAGGAATCGGGCTCAGATTTTTAGCACGTTGCTCAATACTTGCTTCCAAGAGGCTCTTATTAATCTCATCTTTCTCAAGTAGTTCTTTAAGTTGCAAGGTGTTTAATAATCGGTCACTTACTTCTGGAAAATGCTCGCCAATAATACTTGCGGCTTGCTGGTGACTTATTCGTTTCCCAAAACTAATAAGCTTGCTAAGAGGAATAAAAACCCAGAAAATAAGGACAGCAGTATTGCTTACAATAAAAATGTAAAACAGAATGGCTCGGAAAATAGTTCGTAAATGAAAAAAATGTTCTAATGTGCTAACTAACAGAAAAAAAGCAATAATTATCCCAAGGCTTATCAATATTCCTTTGATAAGGAGGTTGGTATAATACTTTCGAATGAAAGCATCAATTTTACTGATAAGATTCTGATAACTGTCGGTCATAATTGAAAGCGAAAATACGAATAATGACCTTTTTAATTACTTTATTTGGAAGCAAGTTTTCGAAACTGAAAAATGATGGAAATAGAATTACTAATAAAAAGAATAAGTCCAATAGCTATACTTATGATTATTAGATTGAAAGAAAGTCCTTCAGACATTGCAAAACCGATTTTTGTAAACAAATTTGCCAGCACCTCTTTGCTAATATAGACCGCAGCAATACTTAATGCGTAAATTATGGTTATCAAGATGCCGTAAATGGAAATATATATTTTAGCAGGTGTAGTATAGTGATATCCAATAATTAATAGTTTTTCAATACTGTTGTGGGCTTTCGAAATCATAAGTTTGAAGCTTACCACAAATATAATAAAGGCAAGTAAAACGATTATTGTGCCTATTAAAAGTACGATGCTTAACAAAATTTGTAATAAGGTATTCAAACGGCTTCCTTTTGTTTGTTGTAAATTAGCTTCGTAATTATTATCTTTTAAAAACTGTGCCAGGCGAGGGCTAGCGGGATCGTTACTCACAATAATTATCCTTGAAGGTTTGTTTGATCCCGTTTTTCTTCCCAAAGTTTCATTAGCCCATTCCATAAAGCTTTGCGGCACAAGAATGCTATTAATTCGATCGGTAAAACCAACGATTTTACCTTTCATTTTTATCTTTTTACCACGCCCTTCTATCATAAAATCAGCCATGGCCTTGGAGGCAATTTCTTCTGATATTTGTGGTAAATTTTGACTTTGTGCAAAACCAAAATTATAGAGTTTTAGGTAGTCACGTGGAATGACAATGGGTATATAAGCACTATTTTTATCCCAATGCCATTCATCTGCGTTTATATCCATAAATTCATCAGGAACCGACTCGAAAAACATTTCAGCATAAAACTCAGGAAAATCTTTCGTGCCATCGGTATAAGCCCCTACTTTGAATTTATTGGGCGTGATAATGCCGATTTTTTCTACAAAATCTTGCTTTTTTATGCTATCAATCTCATTTTGCGAAAATCCTGTGCTTAGGAATTTGACAGTGTTTAAGATGCTTATTTTTTTGTTAATTACTATATAATCTTTATTAAATATTTCTTTATCGCTTTTAGAGATGTTAATTATGTCGAAATATAGTTGAATAGAGATAAAAAGAATAAACATTCCGATAAACATACCAATACTAGCAAATAAAAGCACTCCTTTTTTTTGATTTTTCCAAATGAGCTGTTGAATGAGATTCTTGGAAGACATGGTGATGAGTTTATAGTATTAAGATTTTGTCGGCAGCGAAAAAGTTTGTTTGTTTTAGCCCTGTGATGATAATATTTGCTTGCTTGCTTTTCGATTCTTCGGTGATGATTTCCCAAGCTATTTCTGCATTCGCTGAATCTAAGTGACTAAAAGGTTCATCAAGTAAAATGGTAGTATAGGGTTGACAAAGAGCCCGAATGATTGCAATGCGCTGTTGTTGTCCGAAAGATAGGGTAGCAGCAGTTTGATTTATATAGGGCTGCATTCCCAACAGACTTATCCAGTGCTGAATTTCATCCATAGTCTTATGATTTCTCAAACTGTTTTTGAGCATAATATTTTCCATTGCAGTAAGCTTTGGAAATAATTGTAGACTTTGAAACACCATGGATAATCGTACTCGACGCAGATAGGTCCAGTTAACCAAATCGTATGTTCTGATGTCTTTATTGTCAATGCTTATCTCCCCTTGATAATCTTTTCGCAAACCATATATTGATGATAATAAGCTGCTTTTTCCTTTTCCAGATTCAGATATAATTGCGGTAACAAAAGCATCGTTTAACACTAAATTATTTTTCTTCCACACATCAGATTCACCCGAAAAAGTTTCGGATAGGGGATTTGGGATGAAATTATTTAGTGTGATTTGCATAAAGGGGATAAATTGAAAAAAGTCTTAGTATTATTCAAAATACTAAGACTTTTTAGAGTGTTTAGTTCTGGTTTTCCTTTTCTTTATTAATCTCAGCTATGGCTTCAGTCGTTTTGTTGATGATTACTTCCAGGCTGTTTTTGCTATCGTCTTTTAATTCGAGTTCCATTTTTGCACTAGTCATACTTATAGGAATGAGTCGTACTTGTTTATACACATTTAATGTATTTAATAATTCCGAAGTGAAGTCATCTCCTTCACCCTTAAGCAACTCCTTAATTTCATCTTGGTAGTTGTCAAGGTCTAAATCGATTTCCAAATATGTAGGGAACTTCTTCAAGTAAGTAGCTACATCTGTTTCT
>QNXT01000123.1 GCA_003973505.1 Bacteroidota bacterium | reverse complement strand
TTCACCGTGTTTGGGGGATCCTTATCCGAAACTTTCGCCCAAAAGATTTGCAAGGTAATGGATATGGCTATGTAAGTGGGCGCACCCATAATCGGCATCAACGATAGTGGAGGAGCCCGTATTCAAGAGGGGGTAAACTCTTTGGCAGGTTATGCCGAGATTTTCCAACGAAATATTATGGCCTCAGGAGTTATCCCACAAATATCAGCCATCTTTGGCCCTTGTGCTGGTGGTGCAGTATATTCTCCTGCCCTTACCGATGTGGTAATTATGAGCGATAAAACCAGCTATATGTTTGTAACTGGTCCTAAAGTAGTGAAAACCGTTACGGGTGAAGAGATTGAAACAGAGGGATTGGGAGGAGCAAGTGTCCATGCTACAAAATCAGGTGTTGCGCATTTTCGTGCCGACGATGAAGATGAAGGCATTATGCTGATTCGTAAAACAATTGAATTTCTTCCTCAAAACAATTTGGAAGACCCCATTCAAACCCAATGCTCCGACCCCATTGATCGGTTAAATGATGAACTCAACGAAATAATTCCTGAAAACCCATCCGAAGCCTACGATATGAAGGATATTATTTACACTATTGTAGATAAGCAGGAATTTTTGGAGTTTCAACGCCATTACGCAAAGAATATCATTACCGGATTTGCCAAATTCGATGGTCACCCTGTAGGAATCGTTGCCAACCAGCCCAATTATCTTGCAGGAGTATTAGATATTGATGCTTCGCGTAAAGCCGCACGATTTGTACGTTTTTGCGATGCATTCAATGTGCCAATCATCACCTTAGTAGATGTTCCAGGCTTCCTTCCTGGTAGTCGTCAAGAGCATGGTGGAATTATTACACATGGTGCTAAACTGATGTTTGCCTACGGAGAAGCTACTGTGCCTAAAATTACAATTACGGTACGCAAATCATACGGAGGTGCACACGATGTGATGAGTTCGAAGCAGTTACGAGGAGATCTAAATTATGCATGGCCAACTGCAGAAATAGCCGTTATGGGAGCCAAAGGAGCTGTAGAAGTTTTAGAATCGAGGCATATCAATCAATTACCACCCGAAGAAGCGAAAGCTTACATTGCGGAAAAAGAAAAAGAATATACCGAGAAATTTGCCAATCCGTACGAAGCCGCCAAATTTGGCTATATCGACGATGTGATTGAACCTCGTAATACACGCTTCCGCATTATTCGTGGATTAAAAACGCTTGCTAGTAAAAAGGATCAAAATCCTCCTAAAAAGCATTCGAATATTCCTTTATAGTAATTGACAACAAGCTTTCCAATAATATGGAACTATTAGAAAGCTTATAAAATATAAATTGTAAATATGAAGACCATCTTATTATCAGACATGGAGTTCGGGATTATGGTAAGTGTAATAGGTTACCTTATTGTGCTCTCTGCCTTAGCTTTTTTAGTTGGAGTTTATTCCTTAATTCCCTATTTATTGAATGTTTATACCAAATATAAGCTAAAGAATCAGGGAAAAAAATGTGCGGATAAAGACCCCTTAGAACTCACGGGTAATGAAGTAGCGGCAATTGCCACTTCCCTATATTACATTCTAAACGAACGACACGACTTAGAAAGTGGAACCATTACCATCAAAAAAATATCAAAACGATATTCACCATGGAGTTCCAAAATTTACAGTATGAATAATTATAAACGATAGAATAGACTTTTTAAAGTCAATAAAACAAATACGATGAAAAAATTCAGTTTCAAAATACGAGGACATAAATACGATGTCGAATTAATGCATCATGAAGGAAAAATGGTGGAAATAGAAGTGAATGGCACGCCCTATTCTGTTGAGCTTGATCAAGAAATACAGGTTAAGAAAACACCAACCTTGGTACGTGCCGCTGTACAAACTCATAAGACGATAAAGCCAAATCCGAAAGCCAGTGGTATCCAGCAAATAAAATGTCCACTTCCTGGAAACATTATGCAAATTATGGTAAAAGAGGGAGATAACGTAGCCGTAGGAGATTCGCTACTTATGTACGAAGCCATGAAAATGGAGAATGTAATCAAAGCTGAAAAAGCAGGAACCGTTGCAAAAATAGTCGTAGCTATTGGCGATACTGTATTGCAAGACGATTTACTCATGGAGATAAACCCATCATAAAAGGAGGCAATTATGCAAAACTGGAAAAAACTATTAACTATTTTCGGCGCGATTGCAATCATTGCTATTGTTTCACAAAGTTTTGGTTTAGCCGAAAAAAATCAGGATACAGAGAAAACTTCGATTCAATCAAGTTCGATTGAATCACAGCTTGAAACCGACCTAAACGGAATAGCAAAGTTTTTCTCCTATACAGGCTTTAACAATGTAAGTAAAGGTCATATCGTAATGATATTCATAGGCTTATTTTTTATCTTTCTAGCCATAAAATACGATTACGAACCCTTATTACTTATTCCCATTGGTTTTGGTGTATTGATTGGGAATATTCCCTTTCTCGAAGGTGCTGGTTTAAGACTCGGCATCTACGAACAAGGAAGTGTTCTAAACTATCTCTATAAAGGAGTTACTTTGGGTATTTATCCTCCTCTAATCTTTTTAGGAATTGGAGCCATGACCGATTTTTCCTCACTTATTTCCAATCCCAAATTGATGCTATTAGGTGCTGCGGCACAAATAGGAATTTTCATCACATTCTTAGGCTCACTTGCCATGGGCTTTTTACCTCCCGAAGCAGGAGCCATAGGAATTATAGGTGGAGCCGATGGTCCCACAGCCATATTTCTATCGTCTAAACTTGCCAATGGGGTCAATCTCTACGACGGGCAGGTGGTTAAAAATTTAATCGGACCCATTGCCATAGCAGCCTATTCATATATGGCTTTGGTTCCTGTAATTCAACCTCCCATCATGCGTTTGCTTACTAATAAAAAAGAACGCGTGATTAAAATGAAACCCCCAAGAGTTGTTCCACGTTTCGAGAAAATACTCTTTCCCATTATTGGCTTTCTATTAACCGCTTTTATTTCGCCCAGTGCCATTCCTCTTTTAGGCATGTTGTTCTTTGGTAATTTACTAAAAGAAAGCGGTGTAACCAAACGTCTTGCTGAAACCGCCCGTACTTCAATGATTGATATCGTTACCATTCTGTTGGGCGTTACTGTGGGAGCTTCCACTCAAGCAACGGTATTTCTTAATACCTCTTCACTGATGATTTTCGGTTTGGGGGCAGCTAGTTTTGTCGTTGCTACAGCGGGAGGTCTGCTATTTGCCAAAATAATGAACTTATTTTTGAAAGAGGGAAATAAAATCAATCCTTTAATCGGAGCAGCCGGTGTTTCGGCCGTACCCGATAGTGCACGTGTAGTACAAACCGAAGGACTGAAATACGACCCCAATAATCACTTACTAATGCATGCCATGGCACCTAATGTATCAGGCGTAATTGGAAGTGCCGTTGCAGCAGGTATTTTATTGAGCTTCTTACTGTAAACTTCCGTTGTAAAAAAACAGTCAATAATCCAGCTCTTTTGATTTTATGCAAAATCAAAAGAGCTGGATTTTATTTATGTTGTAGCTCATCTAAGCGAGAAATGTGGCTCAAAAACATCAAATTATGAACTAATATATTATCTTCGTGAGCTAAATAAGTAATAACCTGAGTTCGATGTAAGCTTTGCTCACAGTTTCAGATAATTAGTTTATATACGACTCAAATTTACGATGGACTATCGAGATAATTCGAGTATATTTGCGGAAGTATATAAGCTAATTATCGAAATTTATATAAAAAAGTCAATAGCAAACCATCTTCGCACTAAATACCACTCGAAATAACCCGCTATTCCTTCGTGATATTTAGCAGCAAATCTGCTCTGCTATTGACTTTCTGTGAGTGAAATCTTACGTCTAACTCAGGTTAATATGAAAACAACATTGAACAAAAAGGTTTTAATCTTTTTCTTAAACGCAATACCATTTTTCCTTTTGTTATTTCTTTTTGCAAGTTACATTAAACTGCCTAATTCCATATTTAACTGTATGATTATTTCCATATTTTATGGCTTATTAGCTGTTTACTTAAGACCATGGTTGATTTCATTTTTAAAAAGGTGGTTTAATTAAAACAAGTTTCAACTAAAAAACACCCTTTTTTAGTTAATCAAATCACGGAATCACTACCCAAATACATTTATAAAAATAATAATTTGCCCATTTACCATTTTACTGTACTTTTGCGCCTATGGAAACAGTTGTTAGCGGTATCCGGCCAACCGGAAATTTACATTTAGGAAACTATTTTGGCGCAGTGAAGAATTTCTTGCGCATGCAAGAAACACATAATTGCTATTTTTTTATTGCTGATTATCACTCATTAACTACACACCCCACGCCAGAGGATTTGCATGGGAATGTAAAGCAGGTTTTGATTGAGTATTTGGCCGCAGGACTCGATCCTGAAAAGGCAACTATATATGTGCAGAGCGATATTCCCGAAACCACAGAGCTTTATCTTCTTTTGAATATGAACGCTTATGTTGGGGAGTTGCAACGAGTTACTTCATTTAAAGACAAAGTGCGCCAACAACCTGATAATGTGAATGCGGGTTTACTAACCTACCCTACCCTTATGGCAGCTGATGTACTTTTGCATAAAGCAACTAAAGTGCCTGTGGGAAAAGACCAAGAACAAAATCTAGAAATGATTCGGACCTTTGCTCGTCGTTTCAACCATATGTATCATCAGGAGTTTTTCCCCATTCCAACAGCCTATAATTTTGGCGAAAGCTTAGTAAAAGTTCCAGGTTTGGATGGAAATGGTAAGATGGGAAAATCGGAAGGTGCTGCCAATGCCATTTACCTTAACGAGGATCCAAAAGTGCTTCGCAAAAAAGTGATGCGTGCGGTAACTGATTCAGGACCAACCGAAATGAATC
The DNA here is from genome assembly GCA_003973505.1 of Bacteroidota bacterium. The sequence goes on along the minus strand of QNXT01000123.1, from coordinate 9,293 downwards.
AAGAAAAACCAGAGCCCATTCAAAACCTTTTCACACTGATGAGTATTGTATCAGAGCCCGAAGTAGTTGCGCATTTCGACGAGCTTTACAATAAATGCGAAATTCGTTATGGCGATTTCAAAAAGCAATTGGCTGAGGATATGATAAAATTTACAGCCCCAATACGCGAACGTATTTTAGAATTGTCGGCTGATGAAGCATATTTATCAAAGGTGGTAAAAATGGGAGCCGAAAAAGCGCGTGAAAATGCAGTAAAAACAATAAAAGAAGCTCGTGAGATCATAGGATTTCGGCATTTCTAATTACTTAAATTTCTTATTTTTTTTAAGTCTTAATTACAGAGCCTAAAAATTTCTGTACTTTAGCAATATGCACAAAAATATCCTTGGATAATGAATATAATAATTGCAGGAGATGGTGAATTGGGTGGTTATATTGCCAAGCTTTTAGCAAAGCAAAATCATAATATCACCATGATAAATCCGAATAAGGAGTTTATTGAGGAGATTGACGCCCATTTAGACCTATTAACTATTGAGGGTGATGCCACTCAAATAGAGATACTTCGTGATGCTAAGGTGAATAAAGCCGATTTGGTCATCTCGGTAATGCACGAAGAACAGCCCAACATTGTAACTGCATTAATTGCCAAGAAGTTGGGTGCAAAACGTACTATTGCTCGTGTTTCTAATATCGATAATCTGAGTAAAGAGAATAAAGCTTTCTTTCGTGAACTGGGAATTGATAACCTTATTAGCCCCGAATTTATTGCCTCAGAAGAAATCGTAAGCCTCCTTAAGGAATCTGCAGCAGACGAGATATTTGACTTTTCAGAGGGTAAACTATCTTTATTTTCCCTTAAGCTTGATGATCGCGCAATGGTGATTAATAAATCACTAAATGAAATTGCTGCAGAACATCATGACTTAAATTTCAGAGCTGTAGCCGTACATCGCCAGGGAAAAACCATTATTCCGCGTGGTGATTTTCGCTTTCAAACCAACGATTTGGCCTATATCATAACCAAGCCTGAAGGTTTTGAGCAAATTATGAAAATGGGGGGGCGTGAAAAGCTGAAAATCAAAAATATTATGATTGTTGGCGGAGGACGTATCGGTCGTCTTGCAGCACAGCGTTTGGAAAGCGAGATGAATATTAAACTCATAGAGATTGATAAAAATCGTTGCTTCGATTTGAGTGATATGCTTAATGATACCCTTATTCTCAATGGAGATTCCCGAGACCTTGAGCTTCTCGAAGATGAAGGAATTGCTTCAATGGATGCTTTTATCTCGGTTACTCGCGACTCCGAAACCAATATTCTCACCTGTTTATTGGCTAAAAGACTCGGCGTTAAACGAACCATCGCATTAATTGATAACTTAGATTTTATTGATGTGGCTCAAAATATTGGTATTGACACCATTATAAATAAAAAGCTTATTGCGGCAAGTTATGTTGAGAATTATACCTTAGGCGAAAACGTTTCCTTGATTAAATGCTTAAGTGGTGTAGAAGCGGAGGTTTTAGAACTTGTGGCAAAAGAAGGTTCATATATTACTAAAAAGCCCATTCATAACCTTCGACTTCCTGAGGATGCAATTATTGGAGGCTTAGTGCGTGACAATAAGGGATATATCGCCTTGGGGAAAACACAAATTCAAGCAAATGATAAAGTGGTGATATTCACATTACCATCAGCGGTTACCAAGATAAGCAAACTCTTTATATAAATGCTGAGTTCCAGAGATATAAATATCATTGAAGTAATAAAAGTTATCGGGCTTTTATTAGTAATTGAGGGTTTTGCCATGTGGCTTTCCCTACCCTTTTCGTGGTATTATGGCAGCAATGATTTTCAAGCGATATTATTGTCTGGAATAATTACCATTGCGGTGGGGAGTTTTGGATATTTGGCTACTTTTCGCAGAACAACACGTGCGCATGTGGGAAAACGGGAAGGATTTATGATTGTTAGCCTGGCTTGGGTAATATTCTCTGCATTTGGCACACTTCCCTTCTTACTTAGCGATAGCATCGCAACTTTTACCGATGCTTACTTTGAAACCATGTCGGGGTTTACCACAACGGGAGCCTCTATACTCAATGATATTGAAGCAGTACCTCACGGTGTTCTTTTTTGGCGTAGCATGACGCATTGGATTGGTGGAATGGGAATTATCGTACTTTCCTTAGCCATTTTACCTTTATTAGGTGTTGGCGGCATGCAGCTTTTTGTGGCCGAGGTACCAGGCCCTGTTCCTGATAAATTACACCCTAAAATTACGGGGACAGCCAAGCGACTTTGGGGTATTTATGTGCTTTTCACCTTCGTGCAAACGATACTATTAATGTTTGGTGGCATGTCGCTCTTCGATGCTCTTTGTCATGCATTTGGCACAATGGCAACCGGAGGTTTTTCTACACAGAATGCGAGTGTAGCAAATTATTCGCCCTATATTCAATATGTAATTGCCCTATTTATGTTTTTTGCCGGAATGAATTTCACACTTCATTATTTTGCTTTACACGGCCAAATTAAAAAAGTATTGAAAAATCAAGAATTCCGATTCTATGCATTGATTACATTTATTGCTACGCTTGTTATTACATTGGTGGTATATCTTCATACCGAAATAGGAGGCGAGAAGGCTTTTCGAGATGCACTTTTTCAAGTTATTTCCATCATCACCACAACCGGATTTGTAAGTGCCGATTACTTATTATGGCCCCATTTTGCATGGCTTATCATATTTGTTTTGATGTTTACGGGAGGTAGTGCTGGATCAACAGGTGGGGGTATGAAATCCATAAGAATCCTACTTCTTTTTAAAGCTGCCTCCGTTCATCTTAAAAAATTAGTTCACCCACGAGCCTTTATTCCTGTGCGTTATAATGGTCACTCAGTAAAAGATGAAATCATCTTTAGCATTATGTCTTTTGGATTATTTTATATTCTAATCTTCGTAATTGGCACCATTTTAATGTCGGCAACAGGTTTGGATATAGAATCGTCTATGGGTTCAAGTATTGCAGCACTAGGTAATATCGGCCCTGGAATTGGCGTTGTGGGACCCGTGGAAAATTATTCGTCGATTACCGTCGTAGGAAAGTGGATACTATCTTTTTTAATGCTGCTTGGTAGATTAGAATTATTTACCATTCTCGTATTTTTATCACCTGGTTTTTGGAAAAAATAATATGGAAAAATTATCTGTTGTCATCATAACCTTTAACGAGGAAAAAAACATTGAACGATGCTTAAAATCGGTGCAATCCATTGCCGATGAAATCGTTGTGCTCGACTCTTTTTCAACGGATAAAACCAAAGAAATTTGTGAATCTTTCGGCGTGCGTTTTTCAGCGCATAAATTCGATGGTCATATTCAACAAAAAAACAGAGCACTTGCCTTGGCCTCTAATGAATGGGTGCTTTCGCTTGATGCCGACGAAGCTCCTGATGAGGAACTTCTTAATAGCATAAAACAAGCTTTGGAAAACCCTACAGCTGAAGCATATTACTTTAATCGCCTCACAAACTATTTGGGTAAATGGATTCGTCATTCGGGTTGGTATCCCGACCAAAAGCTGCGTTTATTGAAAAATTCGAAAGGGAAATGGGCCGGAATAAATCCTCACGATAAAATAGAAATGCTTGATGGTATAAAACCACAATATCTTAAAGGAGAACTGCTTCATTATTCCTATTACAGCATCGAACAACACATCGATCAGATAAATAAATTTACTACCATTGGAGCTTTTGAAGCTCATAAGAAAGGTAGAAAATCCAACATGGCCATTGCAAGTATCAAATCATTTTGGAAATTTGTACGCGATTATTTCTTTAAGCTTGGAATCCTTGATGGCTATTATGGTTTTGTTATTTGTTCGTTATCAGCTTGGGCTACCTTTAATAAATATCTAAAACTTAGAGAATTGATAAAAAACGATGCCTGATTATCAAAACATATTGATTAGTCGTACTGATGCCATAGGCGATGTGGTTCTCACGCTTCCTCTTGCTGGAATTATTAAAGAGTATTTCCCTAATTCAAAAGTATTTTTTCTAGGTAAATCATATACTAAGGATATTATATTATTATCTGAGCATGTTGATGGTTTTATTAATTGGTCTGAATTAGAAAATAATCCTATTAACGAACAGATTGATACGATTAAGCAATATTATATTGATACAATAATTCATATTTTTCCAAATAAAAGTATTGCAAAAATAGCCAAAAAAGCAGGCATTAAAAATCGTATCGGCACGGCACATCGCACATTTCATTGGAACACCTGCAATAAATTGCTCAATTTCTCACGTAAGAATTCGGATTTACACGAAGCCCAACTGAATACAAAACTTCTTAAACCTCTTGGAATTGACCGCAACTTTAGTCTTGACGAATTGGTTGATTATTATGGATTTAGCAGAGTGAAAAGCTTAGACGAAAAGTTTATAAACCTACTTTCCAAAGATAAATTCAATCTGATTTTACACACCAAATCCAAAGGTAGTGCAAGAGAATGGGGATTAGAAAATTTCAAAAAGTTGATTCAGATTCTACCCAAAGATAAATATCAAATATTCTTAAGTGGCACCGAAGAGGAAGGACAACTTTTTCGTAAGCATTTATTGGGTGATGATCATGTAGTTGATATTTCAGGGACCATGAATTTACAAGAGTTTGTAAGTTTTATTAATTCAGCAGACGGGCTAATCGCAGCGAGCACAGGACCTTTGCATATAGCCGCAGCTTTAGGAAAAAGAGCTTTAGGTATATATCCTCCCATTCGCCCCATGCACCCAGGACGTTGGAAACCCATTGGTAAAAATGCTGATTATCTGGTAAAAGAAAAAGAATGTTCAGACTGTCGATTGGGTGGTGCTTGCCATTGTATGCTCGAACTAACACCTGAAATGGTTGCCGCTAAAATTCAGGCTAAAGGGTAATACCCATCTTTTTCATCAAATAGGTAGCACTCATATTTTGCGCTATTCCGGGTCTAATTTTGTAATCAAAATGCAAACCACCATCTCTGATTTCAACCTCGAAACATTGGTTTTCGACAAATTCAGAAAATTCCTTTGAGATAATACCCAAATTCAAATCATGTGTAGCAATAATCCCTACAGCGTGCAAATCAATTAACTGCCTCAACAGTGCTTTAGACCCTTGTTCTTTATCCTTTGAGTTTGTTCCTTTTAGTATTTCATCAAGAAAAACAAACAGTTTCTCCCCTTTTTTCAATCGGTTGATAATGCCTTCCAATCGCTTAATCTCAGCATAAAAATAGCTTTCATTTTTCACCAACGAATCTTTGGTACGAATACTACTAATAATCTCGATGGGATTCAAAGTCATTTGTACTGCGCTCACAGGAGCTCCCATCATAGCCAAAAGCATATTTGTTCCAACACTACGAAGGAAGGTACTTTTGCCTGCCATATTAGCGCCCGTAATCACCTTAATATATGGACGTTTCGGAATACTGAAATCATTACCCACACAATCCTCGTCCTGCATCAATGGATGTTTGATATCTGAAACAATCAGTTCAAAATCTTTATCTGACATCTTTGGGAAAATCCAATTCGGATGATTATAAGAAAGATTAGCCAAGCTTTGAAGCGCATCAAACTGACTTAATGCCGTAAACCATTTTTTCAAAGAGTTTTTGTGCTCTGCCTTCCATTTCTCCATACGATAAACCTGCAGAATATCCCACAGAAATACAGCGTTCAACAAAACGCCCGCAAACACATTTAAGCGCGTATCTAAAGCTGATAAAATACTTGATAAAGCACGGATTTTCTGACTTGCAAATTGCGAATGATCTTCCAATTCAGACTGCAAATTCTTAATATAATCTGACTGAAACTCCTGTTTTTCAATTATTTCAAACAAGCTTTTATACTTGGCAAGCAGTTTTACTTTAGAGCTAACCGAAAAATGAATACGGTGAATTCGTTTCGTATAAAACCCCACCAAAGCCAAACTAACAAACAAACTGATTGCAGGAATGCCTCCTTCAATAATCCCTGAAAAATACAAGATAAGACTTGAAATATTTACAATTGATGCAATCCAAATAAGGACAATAAAGACAGGCTTACCAAAAAATAAATTCTTTTCATTCATCCAACGAACCAAAGAACGATAGGCTCCCTTTTCCTCCTCCAGCATTAAACCCTGAGCTCTGAAATTTAATCGTAACTCAAACATTTCTGCCAATTCCCTCACCGCTTGCTGTTTGATACGAATAGACTCTATATCTTTTTCAGAAAAATTAAACCATTGAGCTAAAACACTACCCCCTCCTAAAGTAACGCTACGATTGAGTTTTTGATAAAGCGATTGGGCTCCGAAAATATCCAAATCATAGGCATAATCCTTACTACGATGCATAAAATGACTACCATCATCAAATGCCGAATGGTTTCCTGATAAAGACTTGATTTCGTCTTCGATAATTTGCACGCGCTTTTGAGCAATTTTTTTGGCATTAAAAAAGCGTGAATGTAGTTTTACCAGAAAAAGAAATATAATTAAACCCAAAACAAAAGCGTAAACGGTATAATCAGAATCATTTTTATAAAGCCAATAAACACTGAAAATGAGACCTAAAAAAGCAAGCAGTCTCAGTATCGAAATCCAGTATATATTTTTCGAAGCAGTAGTTAATACTGCTTGTTCTTTTAGCTTCTGTTCGTTGTAAAAGTCTTTGCGTTCGTTTTGATTTTGCATTTGGCGAAACTACATATTTTTAGAAGATTGAGCATAAATTATAATACCCACTTATGTTTTCTAACGTTTTAAAAGTGCTAAAAAAATACAGCTATTTAGGGAACATATCCACTAAAATATAATATCTTTACGGTCTATTAGAAACTTAAAATAGAGCAAAATGTATAAAAATTTTCAAGATTTTCTACAGAAAGAAATTAGTGATATAAAAGAAGCGGGCTTATATAAAAGCGAGCGCGTGATTGTTGCACCACAGCAGGCTGAAATCACCTTGGCTGATGGCTCAAAAGTTTTGAACTTTTGCATGAATAATTATTTAGGATTATCAAACAGTCCAGAATTGATTCAGGCTGCAAAAGATGCCATGGACACACATGGTTACGGAATGTCTTCAGTGCGATTTATTTGTGGTACACAGGATTTGCATAAAGAATTAGAGCAAAAAATTGCAAACTTTTTTGGAACGGAAGATACCATTTTGTATGCTGCAGCATTTGATGCCAATGGAGGCGTTTTTGAACCTCTTTTGGGAGCTGAAGATGCAATTATTTCAGATTCATTGAACCATGCATCTATTATTGATGGTGTGCGTTTATGTAAAGCACAACGTTATCGCTATCAAAATGCCGACATGGAAGATTTGGAAGTGCAATTGAAAAAAGCACAAGCTCAGCGTTTCCGCTTAATTGTTACAGATGGTGTTTTCAGTATGGACGGAAATGTGGCTCCTATGGATAAGATTTTAGCTCTCGCTGAAAAATATGATGCCATGATTATGATTGACGAAAGCCACTCGGCAGGCGTTGTTGGGAAAACAGGTCGCGGTGTTACCGAACTATTCGATATGAAAGGTAAAGTGGAAATCATTACAGGTACTTTAGGTAAGGCTTTTGGTGGTGCAATTGGTGGATTTACCACAGGTAAAAAAGAAATTATTGAGATGTTGCGTCAACGTTCTCGCCCTTATCTATTCTCAAATTCGATTCCTCCAATGGTAGCTGCTGCTGGTATTCGTATGTTTGATATTGTAGATAAAACCAATACCCTTCAAGACAAATTGCATGCAAATACAGATTATTTCATGGACAAAATGAAGGCTGCAGGCTTTGATATTAAACCAACTAAATCAGCTATTTGTGCGGTAATGTTATACGATGCAAAATTGGCTCAGGAGTTTGCAACAAAACTTCTAGACGAGGGAATTTATGTAATCGGATTCTTCTTCCCCGTTGTTCCAAAGGGAGAAGCTCGTATTCGTGTTCAGCTTTCAGCAGCTCACGAACAAGCACATTTAGACCAATGTATTCAAGGGTTTACCAAAGTAGGTAAAGAACTTGGTGTAATTTAATTATAGAATCTTTTGATAGGGTTGGATTTATATCCAACCCTTTTCATTTTAAACCAATTACTTATGGACTTAGCTCTTTATAAAAACCGCTTAAAAACGGGCATTCGCTACGACGATTTAGACACTTACGGTCATGTAAATAATAAAGCCTTTATGACTTATCTCGAGGATTCTCGTATTTTTTATATGAAAGAGGTAATGCATTTTACACCGAAAAATTTAGACTTTGAAGCTGTGGTTGGAAGAATTGACATTTCCTATTTGGCTCCGCTATTTTTATCGGATGAAGTATGGGTATATACACGCTGTAGCAAAATTGGAAATAAGAGTTACGAGCTTGAAAGCCTCATTATAAAAATGGTGGGAGATAAAGAAGTGATTGCAGCCAAAGCACTTACCACTATGGTATCTTTCGATTTAGAAAAAGGTGTTACTAAACCAAATAGTGAAAAGATGATTTCCTTGATTAAAGAATATGAAGGATTGAAGTAAATTTAGTCTTTACGAATTCGTTTTTTAACCACCTTTTTGGCTTTTTTCTTGTGCCGGTGATGACGGTATAAGTAAAAAATGGAAACTCCTATTAGCAATATTTCGCTTGCCAAATCGATAATATTAACCGCCATGAAAACCTCATCCGAAATTTTCATGATTATCAAATATAAGGATCCAACAATAATACTGGAAAAACCAACAACTTTGAAGGTCGCTTGACTAATTGCTGCAATGACAACCCCATAAGCTATGATTAATGCGATTTTTAGGTAAACCATAAAGCCCGTAGTCGAGCCTCCATTTCTAACAGCAAATTCTAGAGCGGTATCACTAAAAAAAAGTGAAGCAATAAAAAAAACTAAAGTAACTTTTAACACCCATTCAGCTATAATAGAATTGGTATGTCTTTTATATGCATCTCCCATAATACTTAGGTCAAATAATTAGGGTATAAAGTTAAAAAATACTACCGTATTATTAATGTTTTTTTTAAGATTTATTGCGGATTGCAGAAAACAAAAAAAGGAATCAGCATTTGCCAACTCCTTTTCATAAATCTTTATAATCGAAAAATACTATTTACCGCATTTTCCTTCGCCACACTTTTTCTCAGTATCAGCAGCTCCACATTTTTTATCTGCAGCTTTTTCACTCATGGCTTTCATCTGTGCTTCCATCTCTTCACGAGAAACAGT